>JADLCW010000439.1 GCA_020847015.1 Thermomicrobiales bacterium
ATGACCGAGCACGGCATCGTTCCGTTCGATCTGGTGGTGGTCAACCTCTACCCGTTCGAGCAGACGGTGGCCGACCCCGATGTGACGCTGGAGACCGCGATCGAGCAGATCGACATCGGCGGGCCGGCGATGTTGCGCGCAGCGGCCAAGAATTTCGCCCATGTGATCCCGGTGTGCGACCCGGCGGACTACGATGCGGTGGCCGATGCGCTGGCGGCGGACGGGCTCGACGCGGCGGCGCGGCGGCGATTGGCGGCCAAGGCCTTCGCCCACACCGCTGCCTATGATGCGGTGGTCGCCGACTATCTGCTCGGCACCGAACCCGAAGCGTGGCCGGAAACGATCTCCGTGGCCGGCCGCAAGGCGCTCGATCTGCGCTACGGCGAGAACCCGCACCAGCGCGCCGCCGCCTATCGGAAGATCGGGGCCGGGCGAGCGGCGGTCGGAGTGCTGGACGCCGAGCAGCTGGCCGGCAAGGCGCTTTCTTACAACAACCTGCTCGACGCCGACGCTGCCTGGACCGCAGTCCGCCCATTTGGCGAGCCGGCGGTCGCCATCATCAAGCACACCATCCCCTGTGGGCTTGCCGAGCGAACCACCATCGCCGAGGCGTTCGCGGCGGCGCTCGCTGGCGATCCGGTGTCTGCCTTCGGTGGGATCGTGGCGGCCAACCGGACGGTGGATCGCGCCACGGCCGAGGCGATCGCCGACCGGTTCTTCGAAGTGATCGTGGCTCCCGGGTTCGATGAAGATGCGCTGGAGGCGCTGGGACGCAAGCGGGCGCTGCGGCTGTTGCGAATGCCGGCGGATCCGGATGGGGCGCGCCGTCAGGTCGAGGTGCGCTCCATCGTCGGCGGGTTGCTGCTGCAGGAGGCGGACGATGCGCTCGGCGACGCGACGCTCTGGCGCGTCGTCACCCGCCGCGCGCCGAGCGCATCGGAGTTGGCCGATCTGCGATTCGCCTGGAGCGCGGCGCGCGGCGTGAAATCGAACGCCATCGTGCTGGCGAAGGAGCGGGCGCTGGTTGGGGTGGGCAGTGGGCAACCCAACCGGGTGGAAAGCGTGCGCATCGCATTGAAAACGGCCGGCGAGCGGGCGACCGGCGCCGCTTTGGCGGGGGACGCGTTCTTCCCGTTTCCGGATGGGGTGGAGGCGGCCGCGGCGGGCGGGGTGACGGCGATCGTCCAACCGGGCGGCTCCGTGCGCGACGAGGAGGTTATCGCCGCCGCCGACACCGCCGGGATAGCGATGGTTCTTACCGGAGCGCGTCACTTCCGGCATTGATGCGTTGTGAAACCGGAGCATGGCTTGTTGCGAGAACGCGCCGACCCCGTTACGCTTTGGCGATGTAGGGTCCGGTCGGGATCGCGGTCGTCGTGCGCGGCGCCAATGCCGCCTCGACGCGCTTCGGCGCGCGGCGACGAGCGCGCGTATCTCGCAACCGGAGGCGCGTAGCTCGCGCCATTTGTGCTGTTCGTCACGGAGCGACAACGCTGATCGCCCCAGCCATGTCCAGCGCGCCAAACGGCGCCGTGCCCGCTCGTCCGCGGGTCGTCATCATCGGCGGCGGATTCGCCGGATTGAACGCCGCCCGAGCGCTACGGCGCTCGCCGGTCGACATCACCCTGATCGACCGCCGCAACCACCACTTGTTCCAGCCGCTGCTGTATCAGGTGGCCACCGCGGCGCTCGCTCCGTCCGAGATCGCGCAACCGATCCGACGGCTGCTGCGCGGGCAGAAAAATGCCCGTGTGGTGATGGGCGAGGTCATCGGCATCGACCTCGACGCTCGACGCGTCGAAACCGCGCAGGGGCGCATCCCCTTCGACTATCTGATCGTCGCCGCCGGAGCCAGTCATTCCTACTTCGGCAACGACCAGTGGGAACCGTACGCGCCCGGTCTCAAATCGATCGAGGACGCGCTGGATATCCGCTCACGGATTTTGGGTTCCTTCGAGGAGGCCGAAAAGACGGAGGATGCGGCGGCGCGCGAGGCGTGGCTCACCTTCGTGGTGGTAGGAGCCGGCCCCACCGGAGTCGAACTGGCCGGGGCAATCGCCGAAACTGCCCGCCAGACGATGGTCGACGATTTTACCCGGATCGACCCGCGCACGGCGCGCGTCATCCTGGTCGAGGCACTGCCGCGCGTGCTGCCGCCCTTCCCGGAGGATTTGGCGGCCAAGGCCCAGCGGCAACTGGAAGAACTTGGCGTCGAGACGCGCTACGGCAAACCGGTGACGCATATCGAACCGGGGCTGGTGCGCATCGGCGATGTCGATGTGCCGTGCCAGACCGTGTTCTGGGCGGCCGGCGTGAAAGCCTCGCCGCTGGGCAAGCAATTGGGGGTGGAGACGGATCGCGCTGGCCGGGTGCCGGTGCAGGATGATCTGACCGTGCCCGGTCATCCCAACGTGCTGGTGGCGGGCGATCTGGCGTCGCTGAAGATCGGCGGCAAACCGGTGCCGGGCGTGGCCCCAGCGGCGATCCAAATGGGGCGGCATGCGGGGCACAACGTCGACCGCATGGCGCGGCGGCAGCCGACCGCACCGTTCAAGTTCTCCGACAAGGGCAGCATGGCCATCGTCGGCCGCAACAAGGCGGTGGCCCAGATCAACACGTTCAAGTTCGCCGGGTTCTTCGCCTGGTTCGCTTGGCTGGCAGTGCACCTCGCCTATCTGACGGGCGTGCGCACCCGCATCCTGACGGTCATCGAATGGATCTGGGGATACGTGACGTTCGGTCGCGGCGCCCGCTTGATCGTCGTCGCTCCGCCGGCTCGCCGCGCGGCGGCGCCCCTGCCGGCGCAGGAGTCGGCGGTTCCGACGACCGAGATGCGAGAGCCGGTTGGAGCCGGTCAGGCGCGCGGTCGCTGAGGCGAAGCCAAATCCGACGATGATTGCGGAAGCGCCGACCGCATTGGCC
>JADLCW010000440.1 GCA_020847015.1 Thermomicrobiales bacterium
CCGGCGTCGCCGTCGCTGCCGGCGAACCGCTCGGCCCGGTTCGTCCGGATGGCTTCGGATTGCGTCTCGTGCAGTGGCTCCCCGGCGAAAACGGCCAACTGCGCGCCTCCGTCCCGTTCACCGGCGCATCGTCGCTGTCGGGTTACGACTTCCCCGCCCTGCCCGATGCCGAGTCGAACCAATACTGGAATGCGCCGCTGATCGCCCATGCGCCCGCCGCGGAGACCGTCGCGCCATCGCGCGCGGCCGATGCGGTCGCATTGCTCCCCGAGGCATCCGTGGTCCCGCAGCGATCCGACCCGGACGGGTCTGCGCTACCGGCGGCCGATGCGCCCGAGGATGCGGCGAGCGTCGGCGATCGCCCGGCGTCCCGAGCCGCAGCCGACGCAGCGTCGATCGTCGCGCCGGAGACTCCCGAGTCGGACGCGGAAGGCGACGCGGGCGCGATCGAGGCAGCGCAGGAGACGGTCGACGACGTCTCGGAGAGCGACTCCGCGCCGGCCGAACCCGACTCCGATCCCGACAAGGCGAGCGTCAGCGGTGATTCCGGTCAGAGCAGCGGGGTCATCCCGCCTCGTCTCGCCGCCATGTTCCCCAAGCAGGCCAAGCACTGGCCGACCCCCGAACCAAAACGCGAACGCAAACCGAAGCGCGATCGCCGTCCCGAGGCGTCTCCTGCCGCACCCGCGCCCGATCCGGACGCCACGCCATCCCCATCCGCTCCGGCCGATGCCGAGGAGGTCTCACCGGTCAGTTCCCCAACCCCCGCTGCCGAACCGCTCGCCGAACCGCTCGCCGAGGCCGCGCCGCCGCCTGTCGCGCCACCACCGACCCCATCCGAATCGCTGGCCCCGACCCCGGCCGCGCCCGCTCCCGCCGATGCCCCAATCTCGCCTACCGTGCCGCCGACTCCGCCGGTCAGCACTCCGGAACCGACCCGCGCGCCCGCCGTCTTCACCTTCTATCCCGTCGCCGACGCCAGCGTCCACGCCGTGGACCCCGACGCCCCCGAACCGGCCAACAATCTCGGTCTGCTCGATCTCGGCGGTCCCAGCGGCGCGGTCGCCTATGTGACCTTCGCTATCGAAGGTCTCGCCGACGGCCGCGTCGCCTCGGCCACACTGACGGTGACCGGCGTGGCTGGCAGCGGTCCCGCTGGCGCGATCGGCGCGATTCCCGGTTACTGGGTGGATGAAGCAGCGCTGACCTCTGCGACGGCTCCGGCCAACGCGGTCGCGGTTGCCGATCTCGGGGTCATCGAGCCGGAGATCGAAACAACGGTCGATGTCACGGGCGCCGTGACGGGCGACGGCGTCATCACCTTCGTGCTGCGCGGCGTACCGGACGCCACCCACATGATCGACAGCCGCGACAGCGCGGCTCCGCCTCGGCTGGAGGTGACGACCGGCTGACGCCGACCATGCAAACGGGGCGGCCGCGATGGCCGCCCCCCTGCTCCGCATGAGCATCGCGCCGGACTGGCGCTATGCCTCCGATTCGGCGTCGTCGAGTCCGTCGCCCGCGAACTCCATCTTGTCGCCAGCCAGTTCCGGTGAAGCCGCCTTGATCCGGGTGCGGATCTCCTCCAGCACATCGGGATTGTGTTTCAGGAACGCCTTGGTGTTCTCGCGCCCCTGCCCGAGGCGCTCCTCGCCAAGGTAGAACCACGCGCCGCTCTTGCGCACGATGCCGAGATCGGTGCCCACATCCAGTATGCTGCCGGCGACCGAGATGCCCTCATTGTACATGATGTCGAATTCCGCTTGCCGGAACGGCGGGGCCACCTTGTTTTTGACGACTTTCACCCGCACCCGCGAACCGACCGGATCGGAGCCGGATTTGATCGTCTCGATGCGGCGGATGTCCAACCGCACCGACGCGTAAAACTTCAGCGCATTGCCGCCGGTGGTCGTCTCCGGACTGCCGAACATGACGCCGATCTTCATCCGCAACTGGTTGATGAACACCACGCACGTCTTCGAGCGGCTGATCGCCCCGGTCAGCTTGCGCAGCGCCTGGCTCATCAGCCGGGCCTGCAACCCGACGTGGGAATCTCCCATGTCGCCCTCGATCTCCGCCTTGGGCACCAGCGCGGCGACCGAGTCGATGACGATGATGTCCATGGCGCCGGAGCGCACCAGCGTCTCGGCGATCTCCAGCGCCTGCTCGCCGGTGTCCGGCTGGGAGATGAGCAGCTCGTTGAGATCGACCCCCAGCCGCCCGGCGTAGATCGGATCCAGCGCGTGCTCGGCGTCGATGATGGCGGCCATGCCGCCCATCTTCTGCGCTTCGGCGATGACGTGCAGCGCCAGCGTCGTTTTGCCCGATGATTCTGGTCCATAGATCTCGACGATGCGCCCGCGCGGCACCCCGCCGATGCCCAGCGCCAGATCCAGCGCGATGCTGCCGGTCGGAATCGCATCGATTTGCAGCGGGTTGGTTTCGCCCGGCTTCATCTTCATGATCGAGCCTTTGCCAAATTGGCGCTCGATCTGCGCGATCGCCAAGTCTACCGCGCGCTCGCGTTCCGCCATGGGGATGTCGTCCTCTCGCTGTCGGGATGGTGGCGCTTGCGCGCCCCGGGAATCGTCGTGGGGACCATGTCGCATCTAGAAAACTTGTTCTAGTTCACACCGAACATAGTACCCCACTTCGATCTCTCGGTCAAACCCCATGGGTCCCGGCGCTCGCGCGCGGCGCGGCATACGTACGTCCCCATCGCGCGCTCGGACTACCCGCCTCATCCCCGGTTTCGCGCGGCCGGGCGTCACATTCGGGCGAGGGCGCGAATGAGGCGGAGATCGCGGCCTCGGGCAGGCACGATCCCGCTCCGGGCCGCCGGCGCGCCGGGCCTTGGCCCCGCGGCCGCGAAGCCGGCGACATCCGCGCCGAGGAACCCGGGCGGCGGGTTCCTCGCGTGACGGAAGCGCCTGTTTGACGCCACCGGGGCTCGTCAGATGATGGGTTGCGCGTTGTTCCAGATGCTGTACGGGCTGGTGACCGCCGTCTCCCGGGCCCAACCGGCGGGCTGAAGCGATGCGTAGGTCCCGTTCGTCGTCATATTCATAACCGCGCATTTCGCATCGTTGTATTCGTTGCCCGGCCCCCACTCCCAGGCGTACCAGCCGATCGACCGCTGGTGGGTCTCCCGGAGGATGGAAACGTAGTCGACCTCGCCATCTCCCTCGCACATGCTGCCGTTGGCGTTGTAGGCGCCCCACTTCGAGAATTCGCCGACGATGAGCGCGAAGCCGGCCAGTTCGGCGGCATCGAGCTGGTTCTTGATGAACCCCGCGTTCGCGCCGTCGGAGATGCCCCAGTACGTGTGCACGGAGAAGATGAGGTTGCGATCGGGATCGGCGGCGAGCAGCGCGCCCGCCGTCCGATCGAGCGCCTCCAGGTTCTTGCCGAAGTCCGGCGCGTCGATCACCAGCGGCGTATGGATGCCGGCGCAGCGCATCTTTTTCACCGCATCGGTGTACCCCTTGATGAACTGCTGGTCGGTCACCGAACTATCGCCGACTTCGTTGCCGATGTTGATCAGCAGGATATGCTGATACTTGGTGATGAGCTGGGCTACCTTCGGCTGCGTCCAGTAGTTGACGAGCCGCCCCAGCCCCGACCAATCCCCGGTGGCGTCGTGCAGCTCGATCATCGGCAGCAAGTGGTTGTCCCGGGCGTTGACGATCAATGATTCCAGCACGCCGAGGTTGGTCTGACCCTGATCGCTCGCGATCCCCCAGACGATCCGCACCGTATTGGATTTGGATTTCGCGATCTCCGGCAGCGTGTGGACCCCGGTCGGATCGTCCTGATCGTACAGGAACATCTTGTTGACGCCGCGCAGCAGCACCGGGTTGCCGTTCGGGTCGAGAATTTGCCGCCCGCTCACCGTGAAGTTCGCGCCTGGCTTCTTGTTCGGCACGCACTTGCCGCCGGCCTTGCATTTGCCTTTCTGGCAGGTTCCGCCCTTGCAGCTGCTGCCGTCTTTCTTCGGTTTGCACTTGCCCTTGACGCTCTTCTTGCAGTCCCCGCATCTTTTCTTTTTCGCGTCCGCATCGCGCGTAGGGATAGCCAGGCTGCCGCTCAGCAGCGCGGCCAATCCGCCGAGCAGCGTGCGGCGGTCGGCGCGGGTTCCGATGAACCGGGCAAGCCTGTCGAAACGGGCGGTGTCCATGATGACCTCCTGAGCGCGGATGAATGTCTCGGGAGGAGCATGGCGGCGCCCAGGCCGTTTGGATATTGGTGAAATTACCTATTTTCCCCGCGCCGGCAACCGTGCTTCGGTCCAATATCGGACACGAGAGCGGACAGGCGCGAGCACCTTGCGGTCAATCGCCCAGAATTTCGATGCAGGAGCAGGAAACCTCGGCCAACCCCGGGTTCGCCTTCCGCGCCGCAATCCGGGCGCGCGCCACATCCGCCGCCGTCGTCGCCGGTTCCTCCGCGGTCAGCACCAGCCGGTCGATCCATTTGACGCTCGTGAAATAGCTCGAACCCGAGACGAAGAGCCGCCACGGTCCGCCCAATTCTTGCGACAGCGGCTGCCCGTCCAGCCGGTCGCACAGAATCGTGGCCGCATCATCATCCAGCCGGGCCACCGACGTGAATTTCCCCGATCCGATCAGCACGAAGCGCGCGTCCGGCGTGGGGTCGCACAGCGCCACGACATCACGCAGCGCCGCCCCCGACCACTCCAGCACCGTGTCGCCCGACCCGACCGCTTCGCGCACGACGACGCGCGGCAGCGCATGCAGTGCGCCCGGCTCCAACCGGCGCGGTCGCCGGACCAGCCCGGCGATCTCGATCGTCGTCGCCGGATCGCGCACCGGGACGATGGCCGAACGGGCGGTGTTGCGGGGGTTGACTTCGGGGATCATGGCGTTCCTCCGGCAGCGTCGGTTCCGCGCGATCCAAGCGAGCCGCCGCGGACCGCGCCGCGCCCTCGGTTATACCGGAAGCAGACCCGGTTGCGCGCCCGACCCGGCAACACGTCCTCACAGGACGGCCGCGGTCGCGGCGGCGCGAAGCGCCGGCATCTTTAGTGCTAGACTCACTCGCCCGATCGGCAGCCTGCAGGCATCGCGCCGCCGCGTGAGACCCGCCCATGCTGAATGAAGCCGACACCTGCCGCACCTACGTCACCCCGGCTCTCCATCATCAGACATCAGACCAAGCCAGGACGTCATGTTGTCAGAGCTATTTGAAATATGCACCTGAATAGCCTTCCAGGCGCGTAGTCGGTCAACGAGCGGTTTGCGGACGCTGAGCGTCGGGCGCATCACGTCGATTCGGGTTCCAACAGCGCCGCTTGTGGCGCAATCACAGATGGTCGCATCTGTGGAAAACCAAGCAATCACGATCGACGTGATTCAAACGCGCCAAAACGAGACCCAAGCGGACCTCGACGCCCTGCTCCCCGCCATCCTCGACCGCGCCTTCACCGGCGAACTGTAGGCGCGCCCGCTCCGGCCGCAGAATGATTCCTCCCGACTCGCCCTCTAGAGACATAGGGGTCGGGAGGAATCATCCGAGAAGGTTTCACAATGATTCCTCCCGGGTCTATTCCCTAGAGGGACCGGTCGGGAGGAATCATTTTTCAGCGGCGCTGCCTCCGGCGACGACCACCGGGCGCGGCGTCGTTGCCCGATTGGAGGGCGCGCCGCCGCAGCCGAGATCCTTCGCTGGCGCGCAGGATGACACTGTAGAGGCGCGCAGGATGCCCCGAGGGGGCGCAGGCTGCCCCGGGCGGGGGAGTTGTCGCGCCGCCGCGCGCTGCTGGCCATAGGGTCGCTGAGGGCGCAGGCGAAGGGGCCGGTCGCCACGCAGGCAGGTCGCGAACACCGCGGGGTCGCTATGCTCGCATTGAGCGGGTCATCGAGCGCGCGGTTCCCCCGCCGCGCTCACCCTGATTCGGCGACCGGCATGACGCCGAAAAAATGAGTCCTCACCTTGCCCCCTCTATAGGGGGCAGGTCGGGAGGAATCATTTCCGGGTCGCCCGGCGCGGCCCGCCAAGCACGACTTGTGGCGGGAGCAGTCCCCGAACCGGCCGCGCAAGAAAAATGATTCCTCACCCATTGCCCCTATAGGGGGGGGATGAGGTGAGGAATCATTTTCGGAGCCGCCGCGGCGCTCCCCACGGCCGGCTCGCCAGGCGCTCGAGGCGCCAGCCGGTCGAGAAAAAATGATTCCTCACCTTGCCCCCCTCTATAGGGGGCAGGTCGGGAGGAATCATTTCGGGGGGCGGCTGATGGCGGCAAAATGATTCCTCACCTGCCCCCCTCTATAGGGGGCAGAGGGTGAGGAACCATTTCCGGGGCGGCTGCCAGCAGCGAAAAATGATTCCTCCTGCCCCCCCCTCCCAAGGGGGCAGGTCGGAAGGAATCATTTTCAGCGGGTCTCATCGTGGACCCCGGCCCGCTAAAGGTGCGGCACACGCCCTGACCGCCTCCCTCCCTGATGGCGCCCGCCCGGGGGAACGGCCGCCGGCTCAGATGCTCCGGCCGGGCGCCCCAGCGCGCCCAATCGCTACGCCTGCCGCCCCAGCGGTTTCTGGTAGGCCGCCTGATGCGCGGGCAACGTCGACCATGGGTGCAGCGGGCGCTCCGGCGTTCGCTCCAGCAGCTTCCCGCCCACCAGCGTTTCCGTGTTGACCAGCCGCCGCGTCCCCGTCCGCGCGTTCATGTGCACATCGTGGAAGGTGAATTCGCCTTCTTCGATCCGGAAGATCGCCACATCGGCGGCGCTGCCCGGCCGCAGCGACCCCAGATCGGGTCGCCGCATCGCCGCCGCCGGCCGACTCGTCGCCCGCTCGATGACATCCGGCAGACTCATGCCCAAATTGAGAAATTTCGACAGCGTCGTCGGCAGATCCAGCATCGGTCCCTGCACCGCCATCTGGTGGATATCGCTGGAGATCACATCCGGCACGATGCCCGCCTGCAGCATCCCCTCGGCCGTCTCGTAGGAAAACGACCCCGTGCCGTGCCCGATGTCCAGAATCAATCCCCGGTCGCGCAGCGCCATGATCTCCCGATGCGGCACGCCGTCGCGCCCCAGAAGGCGCATGTCGCCGCCGGTGAAACAGTGGGTCAGGATGTCGCCCGGTCGCAGCAGCGCCGCCACCTCGTCGATGGTGGGTGGTCCGGAACCGATGTGCACCATCAGCGGCAACCCCACCCGGTCGGCCAGTTCCCGCGCCTGCGCCAGCGGCCGAATACCCACCCCGCGGGTGGTGTTGGCGTCGATCCGGGCCTTGATGCCCAGGATGAGATCGCGGTTCTCCTCCACCATCATCGCCGCCAGATCGACATCGCAATAGTCGGGGTTGGCGAACTCCCAGGTGGGGGCGATCAACCCGATGGCGGAGAGATTGAGCAGCGCGAACACGCGCGAGCGCGCCCGGTTGACGACGAATTCGCGAAACCCGGGGAAGGAATACGAGCCCGCGCTGCCCACATCCAGCCAGGTGGTCACCCCGCTGCGCGCCGCCACCGGGTCCGGCTCGATGCCCCAATAGGTCGCCCCCCAATAGACGTGGGTGTGCAGATCGACCAATCCCGGCGTCACGAACCGACCGCTGGCGTCGATGATCCGGTCGGCCAGCGCCGGATCGATCCCCGCTCCCACCGCGGCGATGCGGTCGCCGGCGATGGCGACATCCAGCGCCCCGGTCAACGCCGCCCCCGGATCGATCGTCTCGCCGCCGCGAATCAGGATGTCGTACCGCTCCGCCACGATCGCGTCGCTCCTCGTCTGCCTCGCGCCATGTGTTCGGAGCCGCATGGTAGCAGGCCGGCATCGCGGCGACGCGCGTCGGCGCGGGCTTCCACCGCCACGCGTATCCCGAGCGCCAATCCGGCCGGCCCGACCATGCCGCCATGTCGACGCGGCGCTGCGGCAACCATGTCAACTTGGGATTTGCGACGCGGGAGCGTTGGCGTGCGCGGAGACGTCCGGTCTTCGCATCACCC
>JADLCW010000441.1 GCA_020847015.1 Thermomicrobiales bacterium
CGCTCGGGACGAGCGGTTCGGCCGGCGTGCGCAGACCGCCCGCGGCGCGATCGCTGAGTTGCCCCGGCGCCTGCCGCCCTGTCGGCGGCTGACGCCACGAATCACGGCCAGACCCACATCGTGCTGGTGATGCGCGACCTGACGCCCGACTGCCCGGCGCCGGAGCGCCGGGCTGCGCCGCACGGCGGAAACTTCCACCGCCGAGCCGGAGGTCGTCGATGAGTTCTCCAGACCCCATGTTCGTGCTCTACGCGTTGATCGTTCTCGGTCTGATCTGGTCGGTCATCTGGTTCCTGGTCATCACGAGGACGGCTCGCACGGAACCGGAGGCCGAGGCGATGGCGAGCGCCGGGCGGCTGCGCCGGTGGCTGCTGTTTCCCATGGTGGCGGTGCTGATCGTCGGCTTCTTCATCTCGCTGTACTGGCTGCCGTACACCAATGTCCGCGCGGAACGACTGGGCGAGCCGCAGATGACGGTCGAGGTGACGGCGCTGCAGTGGGCCTGGATCGTCAAACAGACCAACATCCCGGCGCACGTCCCGGTCGAATTCGCGCTCACCACCGAGGACGTCAATCACGACTTCGCCATCTACGATCCGGAGGGTCGCATCGTGGCTCAATCGCAGGTCATGCCCGGATTCACCAACCGCCTGATCTTCCAGTTCGACCAGCCGGGCGAGTACGTGGTGCGGTGCCTGGAGTATTGCGGTCTCGGGCATCCTGGTATGGAAGTCCGGCTGAACGTCGCGTAGCGATCGGCGGCGAAGGAGCGAGCGGCATGGCAAGCTACGCAAGCGACACGACAGAACTGGCAGGCGGTTCGGCAAGTCCGCGCTACCACGGCATCAGCGGCGAAGTATTGCACATCGCCATGGTGTATCTGATTACCGGGTTCGTCACGTTCCTGGCCATGGGGTTGCTGGGGTTGACGATGCGTCTGCACCACGCCGGGTGGCTGACGCTGTCCCCCGACTGGTTCTACCGAATCATGACCATCCACGGCGCCGGCATGGTGGCGGCCTTGCTGCTGGCCGCGATGGGCGGCATGATCGCGGTGCTGAACCAGACAGTGCGCCTCAGTGCGCGGTGGCTGCTGGTCGCCTTTCAAATCTATTTTATGAGTCTGGCCTTCGTGCTCATCGCGGTGCTCGCCGGCGGCTTCGCCGGAGCCTGGACGGCGCTCGACCCGCTGCCGTTCCACGGCCTGACCTGGAGCGTGTGGGCCGGCGTGGTCATGTTCGTCGGTTTTTTCTGCATCGCGATCGGGTTTCTGATCTACTCCCTGCATCTCTTCTTCGCCTTGCGAGCGAAGTTCGGCGGGGTCGGCAACGCGCTGGGTTGGCCGGTGTTGTTCGGCCGCAAGAAGAGCGGCGCCGAAGGCACGCCGCGACCGCCTGAACTGGCGGCCATGGTAGTGGCCATCGTCGGGATCCTCACCGGACTCTCCGGCATCGCCGTGCTCGTGCCTCTGTTCGCCGACGCGGCCGGCGTCATCGCCCCGATCAACGCGCTCTACGCCAAAAACTTCCAGATGTTCTTCGGGCACGCCCTGGCCAACCTCTCGATCTATCTCGGGGTCGGGCTCGTGTACGCCACCCTCCCCCTGTTGACGAACCGCCCGTGGGCGTCGTCGCGGCTGGTCATTCTTGCGTGGAATCTGGTGATCATCCTGGTCATCATTCCGTGGTCGCACCATCTGTATATGGATCTCGCCCAGCCGACGCCGATCCAGATTCTCGGCCAGGTCGCCTCCTATGCGATCGCCCCGCCCCTGATTCTGGTCACCATTCTCGGCGTGATGACGATTGTGTTCCGCTCCGGGCTGCGCTGGACAGCGCCGGCGATCCTGTTCGTGCTCGGCATCTGGGGCTGGGTGTTCGGCGGGATGGGAGCCGTGCTGGACTCGACGATCGCCATCAACAATGTGACGCACAACACCATGTGGGTGCCGGCGCACTTCCACACCTACTATCTGCTCGGTGTCGCATCGTTCATCTGGGGCTATCTCTTCTATCTCATCAGCGATCTGGGTCGCCTGAAGGCCGACCGGTTCAGCGCGTGGGCCGCCTGGCTCTATGGTGTCGGCGCGGTCGGCTTCGTGATGATGTTCTATCTCGCCGGGGCGCACAGCATCCCGCGGCGCTTCGACATCCGCCTGCCTGAATGGCATATCTATGCGGAAATCGCCGTTCCCTTCGTCGTGCTGCTGGGGCTCAGCATTCTCTGGCTCACGATCGTGATGGCGCGCGGTCTCAAGCGGGCCTGGCGGCAGACCGCGGCCGAATCATGAGGGATGTCTCGCAGACCGCGTCTGCCCCAGGGGTTGCCCAGCCAGGCGATGCATCGCTGCCGGCGCGCTGGCCCCGTGTGGCGGCCGCGGTTCTCGGGTTGGGCGTCATCGCGCTCGCGGTTTCCCCAGTGGTCGACGAGGTCGCCGACCGCTCGTTTTCGGCGCACATGCTTCAGCATGCGCTGCTGATCTATCTCGCGGCGCCGCTGCTGGCGCTCGCCTGGCCGCTGGTCGCCAGCCGCTGGCCGGCTTTGGCGCGCTGGCGCGGCACGTCGCTGCTGATGAATCCCATTTCGGCCGTCGTGATCTCGACGGTCGCGCTGTGGCTCTGGCATCTGCCGGCGCTCTACGATTTCGCGCTGGAGCACGAGCCGGTTCACATCCTCGAGCATCTGGCGTTCATCGCCACATTCACCCTCTACTGGGCGGTGCTCGTCGATGGCGGGGTTTCGCCGAAACTGGCGTCCAACGAGGCGCGCGCGCTCTATTTGATTGCCGGGGCGATTTTGACGGCCCCGCTGGGCGCGATCCTGCTGTTCGCGAACCAGGTGATCTACTCCCACTATGTGGATCTCCTGCCGCCAGGGGGCAGAACGCCGCTGGAGGATCAGCAGATCGGCGGCGCGATCATGTTGTTTTCGGGTCCGCTGGTCTATGGGTTGGCGGCGGTCTTGGCGATGCGCCGCGAATGATGGGCAATGGAGCGCGCACGGCGACATCCGCTATCACGCGTTCTGCCCACCACGCCCAGCTTCGCCGACCGTGTCTGCGCCACCATGGCCCGCGTCTGCGGTGATTCGCTCGCGCTTGGCGCGGATGGTCGGCCGGGCGCTGGCGACCGTGGTCGGCGAGCAGCGGCTGCTCTGCCGCCTGCGTCCGCTCGGCGACCGCGAGCGATCCCGGAGTCTCGGCGACAAAGCGACGCGCGGCGAACCTCGTTGCTCGAACGGTTCGGACGGCGCGCCGAACCGGGTAAAATGCGCGCACGTCGGCGTCGATGGTGACGCCGATGGCGGCAACGACCGAGGAGGCTGCGATGAGCGACGGCGCGCGAGACCGGATCGAAGGCGCGATCGACAAGGCGAGCGGACAGGTGGAAGAAGCCGTAGGCGATCTCACTGACGATCATCGGGCTCGCTTGCAGGGCCATGTCGAGCAGGCGCGAGGCGATGCCGAAGAGGGCATGGCCGACGTCAAGGACGCGGCCCAAGACATCGGCGACCGCGCCCGCGAGGCGGTCGATGACGCCAAAGACGCGATCGGCAACGCCTTCCACAAGCTTACCGATCGTTAAACTTACGACGGGGCAGCCGCGCGGCGCGGCTGTCCCCAATCGATCGCGCCGTTCGGCGGGAGCGAGCCGCGCCAGGTCAACGTCGTTCGGCCATGCCCGTCGGGTAATATATCGTTATGTCTGCTCCTCCCAGCTTCGCCGACCGCGTCTACGCCACCGTGGCCCGCATCCCGCGCGGCCGCGTCACCACCTTCGGCCGCATTGCCCGCGTCTGCGGTGATCCGCGTTCGGCGCGGATGGTCGGCTGGGCGCTGGCGGCCGTGGTCGACGAGCAGCGGCTGCCATGCCACCGGGTCGTCAATCGCCACGGGTTTCTGACTGGCGGCTGGCACTTCGGGCACCCCGATGTGATGCGAGGATTACTGCTGGCCGAAGGCGTCCCCTTCCTGGAAGACGACCAGGTCGATCTGGCTGTCTGCGTTTGGGAACCGGACGATCTGGACGACGACGGCCCGCCTGACTGAACGCCTGGCCGAAGCGACCAGGAATTCCTACCGCGCGGCCAGCGCCGTGTTCACTTCGCGCGCCAGCGCTTCCGTAGCAGCAGCCGGATCCTCGGTTCCGAGGATGGCGCTAATGACAGCCACGCCATCCGCCCCGGCCCCGATCACCTCCGGCGCGTTGGCGATGGTGATGCCGCCGATGCCGACCGTCGGCACGCGACAGGCGGCGACCTGTGCGCGCAACCCATCGAGCCCGATGGGGGACTGGGCATCCGCTTTGGAACCGGTGGGGAATACGGGGCCAAGCCCGGCATAGTCCGCCCCGAGACGAGCGGTGGCGGTCACGTCGTCCAGCGTTTTGGGCGAGAAACCGATCAGGAAACCGGGAGGCGTCAGCGTCCGGGCCACATCGGGCGGCAGATCGCTCGTGCCCAGATGCACCCCATCGGCGCCGGCCGCCAGCGCTACGTCGAGCCGGTCATTGACGAAAAACAGCGCGCCGAACTGCGCGCAGAGAAACTTCATGGTCGTCGCCAGCCGCCAGAGGTCGTACCCGTCCAGCCGTTTGGCGCGCAGTTGCACGCAGGTGGCTCCGCCATCCAGCGCGGCCTGCACGTCATCCAGCAGCGGGCGACTGGTTGCTTCCGGGTCGGCCACCAGATAGACCGCCAGTCGTTCGCGCAGTGTCGCCTCATCCACGGTCGATGCCTCGCCAGAAATGATTGACCGGGGAGTGTCCCTCTCCGATCGCATAGCTGTTCCGCAGCGCTTCGGTCAGGAACGCCTTGGCTGCGGCGACCGCCGGCAGCGGAGCCAGCCCGCGCGCGATGTAGGCGGCGATGGCGGCCGAGAAGGTGCAGCCGGTGCCATGGGTATTGCGCGTCGCGACCCAGTCTGACGGCAGTTCGTGGAATGCCTCGCCGTCGTAGACGAGATCGACCGCGCGCTCGCCTGGCAGATGCCCGCCCTTCACCACCACCACGCCGGCCCCCAGACTGGCGATGATGCGCGCCGCCTCTCGCGCCTGCGTCGGAGATTCGACCGGCAACCCGGAGAGCACGGCGGCCTCCGGCGCGTTCGGGGTGACCACGGTCGCCAGCGGCAGCAACAATCGCTTCACGGCCGCCACCGCC
>JADLCW010000442.1 GCA_020847015.1 Thermomicrobiales bacterium
CGCTGTCTGCGATCCCTTTCAACCAACGATCGAAGAAGCGGAGCGTGAGTCCGTCGATGTCCATGCTCAACGGCATTGGACTCTGACCGGCGCGGATTCCGAAGTCGACCGCACCCGACTGCGCCAGAGGCGGGGTGGTGTGGGTCCACGGTCCGATCAGGAGACGACTGCCCTCGCGCGCCTCAGGGGTGGCGCCCCGCTCCCGCACTCCGGTGAAGTTGCGGATCGAGCCGGAGAGAAAGATGTCGTACCAGCCGGCGATATTTAGCGCCGGCGCACGCACCCGATCGTAGCGATCCTCGATGCTGACGGCCTGCCAGAAATCGTCGCGCGTCGGGTGGGCCAGCCACTCCCGAAAATAGGGGGACCATTCCGGGTTGACCGGGATCGCACCGAGCGGCAGCGTCAGCGCAGTCTCACTGGCGTGGTCGACGGCGTCGATCAGCCGCTCGCGCCATGCGGCGAAATCAGGTAAAGGACACAGGTTATGACGCCTGAGGAGATCGGCCGGGGTCAGGAAGGGGAGCACCCAGTTGACCATGAAACCCCACTGCAGCGCGCCTCCCTGATAGGTCCACCCTTCGTAATAGTCGGAGGCGGTGAAGGCAGGCGCGATCGCCTTCAGGCTGGGCGGCGCGGCGACGGCGGCCAGCCACTGCGTGGCCCCGACGTAGGACGTGCCGTACATGCCGACGGCGCCGTTCGACCAGGGCTGTGCGGCGCACCATTCGACGGTGTCGTAGCCGTCGTCGATTTCCTGATGGAAGGGGGTGAAATCACCTTCGGAGCGGTAGCGGCCACGTACGTCCTGGATGACGACGGCGTAACCGTGGCGCAAGGCGCGGAACGTGTCGGTCTGAACCAGCGCCAGCCCGCCAAGCTCCTTGTTGTAGGGTGTGCGTTGCAAGAGCACGGGAAAGCGCCCTGGGGCATCGGGGCGGTAGACATCCGTCATCAGGATGACGCTGTCGCGCATCGTGACTGGCACATCACGTTCGACCCGAAACGCGACCGTCTCTGGCATCATGCCGCCCCCCGGCTCTATGCCGATGCCGCCCGGGGAATCCGGACGGCGGCCACCATTCACAACGATGTCATCTCGTACCGGGCATCGTCGCATTGGCCACGCCGAACCGCAACCAGGAATGCTGGCAGCGGCGGGCGTCCCGAGCGAGCGGATCGCTCGGGACGCCGACCGTTGACTCGCAAGCTGGCGAAGCGGCCGCGGAGCGCCGGCGCCGGAGCCCCGCCGGCAACCATCGGGGCAGATAGACGATCTGGAAGTGGAAGTCGCTCAACCCGGCCAGTTGCCCCCATCGACATTGAGAGTCTGCTGAGTCATGTAATCGCTGTCCGACGACGCCAGAAAAACCGCGGCGCCGGTCACGTCCTCCGGCTGCTCGATGCGCCCAAGCGGGATGGCCGCGACCGCGCGCCGCTTGGGTTCGCCGCGCTCCAGCCCCAGCAACGTCGCGAACTGGGCATCCACTCGGTCCCAAAAGGGGGTATCGACGACGCCGGGGGCGATGGCGTTGACATTGATCTGGTACGGGGCCAGCGCCAGCGCCATCGACTGGGTCATGCTGATGACGCAGGCCTTGGAGGCGCAGTAGGCCAACACCAGCGCTTCGCCGCGCCGCCCGGCTTGCGAGGCCAGGTTGATGATCTTGCCGCCGCGTCCCTGCTCGATCATCCGCCGCGCTGCCGCTTGGGAGCACCACAGCACGCCCTTGCAGTTGATGTCGAAAACGAAATCCCAGTCTTCCTCGGTCGTATCCAGGAAGGGGATGATGTTGCCGACGCCGGCGCTGTTCACGAGCACGTCGAGCTTGCCGAAGGCGTGCGCCGCCGCATCCACCATTGACTGAGCCCGCACTCGGTCGCTGACATCCACTTCGATCGCAATCGCCTCGCCGCCGGCGTCCCGGATCTCGTCGACGACCGTTTGAGCGGCGGCGAGATTCAGGTCGGCGACGACGAGTTTCGCCCCCTCCTTGGCATAGCGCAGTGCGATAGATCGCCCCATGCCTGACCCGGCCCCGGTGACGATGGCAACTTTGTCTTGCAATCTCATGACGTCGACTCCTTCGGGTCAAACGACCGCGTAGCGTGCGATCGTATCCGGGTTCAGGGTGACGCCCAGCCCTGAGCGTTCCGGCAGCCGGACGGTCCCACGATCGGACACCACGATCGGCTCCTCGAACAACTCGGAGCGCAGCGGGTTGGGATTCTGGTCGAATTCCGGCAGACCGCCATTCGGCAGCGATGCGATGAAGTGCATGTTAGCGATAGTGGACACCGCCGAGGAAAAGATATGGGGGATCACCGGCAATCCGTGCGCCTGCGCCAACGCGGCGATTTTGCGACATTCGGTGATGCCGCCCGACCAGATGACGTCCGGTTGCACGATGTCGACCGCGCGGCATGCGATCAGGTCGCGGAAGGCGGCTAGCCCGGTGGCCGTTTCGTATCCGGCGACCGGCGTTTCCAGCAGGTGCGCCAACTCGGCGCTGCCGGCTAGATCGTTGGTGGCGACCGGCTCTTCCAGCCAGAAGATGTCCTGGTCCGCCACAAGACGCATGAAGCGCAGCGCCACGCTGGGCGTCCAGGCATTGTTGGCGTCGATGGCGAGACGAACCTTGGGACCGATGGCGCGACGCGCGGCGCGCACACGCTCGACATCTTCCTCGAGCGTGACCGCAGCGTAGTCGGGCGCCCACATGTCGTGCAGGGGATTCATCATGAGATCGGCGTTGCGGCCAACTTTGATCTTGATAGTGTGAAAACCGCGCGCGGCATAGCTGCCGATCTCCTCGGCCAACTGCTCCGGGCCCTTGTCGCCGGAATAGAAACCGGCCGAGGCGTAGGCGTCCAGCGTATCGCGGTAGCCGCCCAGCAGCTTGTAGAGAGGCGCCCCGGCGCCCTGCCCGATGAGATCCCAGAGGGCAATATCGAGACCGCTGATGGCCATCATGAGCAAACCGGCCGTGCCGCGCTGATGGGAGCGGCTGGCCATCCGGCTCCAGAGGAGCTCCACTCGAAACGGATCTTCGCCGATGAGCATTGGCGCCAGATCGCCGAGGACGATCGCTTCCAGGCTTTCCAGGCCGCCGCCATAGGCGGCGCACTCGCCAAGACCCACCCGGCCGTCGTCGGTATGGATCTGAACCAGCAGCGCGGTGCGCTCCGGCATATAGTGAATGGAATCGGCCATTGCTCGCGGCAGCTTGTACCGCAGTTTGAGCGTCGTCACCTCGGTGATGTTCATGGGGGTTATCCCTCGCTGCGCCGCCGACGCGCCTATCGCGCCTGGCGGTTGACTCGGTCGGCGGCATCGCCCTGCCGCAGATGATCCCGCACACCGCAGGCGATGCAAGTTGCCAGTGTGCTTGACGGGGCGATGCACGAGTTTAGAATCTGCGGCAGGATCCACGCGGCCGCCGCTGACTCCCCGAGGGGGGGTAGAGACGGATGCGGCGTCGCGTGCGAACGGCGGCTTTTGTGGCGCCCGAGGCGGCGTCAGGCCGTCGGATCGCTCAGCGAAGAGCGACCCTGGTTGAAGAAAGGGAGATCGTCGTGATGGATCGCACCCTCAACCGCCGCACTATCCTGCGCATGTCAGCAGCCGGCGCCGGACTGCTCGTCGTCGGACGCTCGGCCAGTCTCACGCTGGCGGCTCCGCCGCCGCTGGAGAAGAAGGACACGTACACGGTCGGATTCGCCCAGACCGGCAGCAACAACCCTTGGCGTCTCGGCGAATCGAAGTCGATGCAGGATGAGGCCAAGAAGCGCGGCTACACGTTGATCGAAACCAACGCCAACGAGGACACCGCCAAGCAGATCGCGGATGTCAAGTCGCTGATCGCCCAGAAGGTGGATATCCTCATCTTCCCGCCGCGCGAGTCGCAGGCGCTGGCTCCCGTGGTTCTGGAAGCCAAGAATGCCGGCATCCCGGTGATTTTGATCGACCGTGACGTCGACCATGACATCGCCAAGCCGGGCGAGGATTACGTCACCTTCATCGGATCCGACTTCGTCGATCAGGGTCGGCGTGCCGCGGAGTGGCTGGCCAAGACGATGGACGGCAAAGCCAAGATCATCCAGCTCGAAGGCACCACCGGGGCGGATCCGGCGATCGACCGCAAGAAGGGATTTGAGGATTACCTGAAGGGCGAATTCCGCGGCACCCCGACGCCAAGCGGCGCGTTCCCCGAGATGGAGATCATCGCCTCCCAGACTGGTGACTTCCTGCGCGACACCGGCCGGCAGGTGATGCAGACGCTGTTGCAGTCGCACCCGGACGTGACGGCGGTCTACGCGCACAACGACGAGATGGCGATCGGGGCCATCGCGGCGCTGCAGGAAGCCGGCAAGAAACCGGGCGAGGATGTCATTATCGTATCGATCGACGGTGAGAACGCGGCCCTCGACGCCATCGTCGAGGGCACTCTCGGCGCCACGGTGGAATCGAGTCCTTTCTTCGGGCCGATCGCCTTCGACACGATGGAGCAGTACATCGACGGCGACGACATCCCCGACTGGGTGAAGGTCGACGACCGCTTCTTCGACAAGAGCAATGCCGCCGAGTTCCAGGGCAAGCAGTTCTAGAAACCGATGACCGCGGGTCGGCACTGCGCCGGCCCGCCCTCGTCGTCGCCCTACCCTCACGCCGGAGACCCGACGATGGTCGAATCTCAGCCGACCGAGCCGCTCCTGGTGATGGAGGGCATCGTCAAGACGTTCCCCGGCGTACTGGCGCTGGATGGAGCATCTCTGCGCGTAGCGCGTGGAGAGGTGCATGCGCTCGTCGGTCAGAATGGGGCCGGCAAGTCGACCCTGATGAAAATTCTGAACGGCGCCTATCGGCGCGACCGGGGGACCATCCGTTTCGATGGGCGGCCGGTCGATTTCGGTTCGCCGCTGGAATCGCAGGAGGCCGGGGTCAGCACCATCTACCAGGAGATCAACCTCGTCCCCTTTCGCTCGGTTGCCGAGAACGTGTTCATGGGGCGCGAACCGCGCCGCTTCAGATTGATCGATTGGCCGGTCATGAACCGGCGTTCTGCCGAGATTTTGCATGGACTGGGCGTGCGCGTCGACGTGCGGCGCCCGCTGGGCACATTGAATATCGCCTTGCAGCAGATGGTCGCCATTGCCCGCGCCGTTTCCTTCGACGCCAAACTGGTCATCATGGACGAGCCGACATCGTCGCTGGACGACCAGGAAGTGGAGACCCTTTTTGGTGTCATCCGGGGTCTGAAGGAGCGCGGCGTTTCCGTCATTTTCATTACCCACCGTCTGGACGAGCTCTATGCGGTGTGCGATCGCGTGACAATCATGCGTGACGGCAAGACGGTCGACGACTGTCCAATGGCCGACGTATCGCGGCTGGAACTGGTCGCCCGGATGCTGGGCAAAGAGGCGGGGGAGGTGCGACGGGCCGGCGCGACAGGGTTCCGCACGCGCACCG
>JADLCW010000443.1 GCA_020847015.1 Thermomicrobiales bacterium
AAGTGACGTGGGGATACTTCTCCGTTTCGGCCATGCGCAATTGTGTGCGGTTCGCGGCAGCCGTGACCTCCCCCAGGATGTTTGGAAACGTCTGCGCCGGAAATATCGCCTGCATCAGCTCGTCCAGTTGGTCGCTGTACTGTGTCATTCCGATTGCGGCGGCGAAGTGGAGATTGCGCTTGCGCGGGAAGGCGTCAAATGACGGTCCGAGCAACGCGCCGAGAATCTCGCGCACGCGATCGGCGCGGAAGTTGAAGCACAGCAGGCCATCGCCATCCTTGATGCCGGCGTAATTGCCGATCACCGTCGGTTCGACGAACTCGTCGGTGAGTCCGCGCGCATAGGCGTCGGCGATTGCCGATCGTGCATCGGCAAATCGCGGAGCATCGGCTTCCGCGATGGCGTTGTAGGCCCTGGCGACGCGATCCCAGCGCTTGTCGCGATCCATTGCGTAGTATCGCCCGATCACGGTCGCGACCGAAACCGGAGATGGCAGCGCCGCTTCCAGTCGCTTCAGATCCTCGCCCGCCGATTTCGGCGGCGTATCGCGTCCATCCGTCAAGGCGTGCACGACCGCCGGCACGGCATTTTCGGTGAGGATGGCGGCCAGTGCCGCTGCGTGGTCCTGGTGCGAATGCACGCCGCCGGGAGAAACGAGGCCGAGAAGATGGCAGGTGCCGCCGCTCTGCTTCAGCTTCCGGATCAGGGTGCTGAGCGCTTCAGCAGACCTGATGCCGCCGGACTCGATTGCATCGTTGATCCTCGGCAGGTCTTGCATCACGACGCGGCCTGCGCCGATATTCAAATGCCCGACCTCGGAGTTACCCATCTGGCCGTCGGGCAGGCCGACATCCCGTCCCGACGTCTTCAGGAACGCGTGCGGTCCCCTGGCCCAAAGCCGATCGAAATTCGGTGTGTTCGCCTGACGGACGGCGTTATCGGCCGGATCTTCGCGCCAGCCCCAACCATCCAAAATGGCCAGCATTACCGGACGACGCTTTTGCATAGATCCACCTTTCGCTGCCTGAGAGGGGCGTTCTGAGCGATCGGTTTGCGTCCGTCAATCGCTACCCGCGGCTATCCCGGTATATGGGAACCGATCCGGCCTTTTGGAATGCCGGTCATTGCAATGCGTCGAGGCAATGCGTTGAGCTGCCTGCCCTGTTTCCCGGGCGATTGTGCCCGGGCCGCGCCGGCCTCCGCGATCCGTTGCTCTCCAGGATGGGCACGCTTCTGCTTTGCCAATCGACGATTGGCTACTTTGCATGGGGTTGTTTTCGCTATTTTTGCCTCTAGGCGCCCCGATGCGCCGACGACGTGGCATTGAAAGATCGTCGGTGCTTCATGCTCCGGTCAGTGCACGCCCACCTGTCCCGCTTCCCAGCCGAGCATCGCCTGCTTGCGGGTGATGCCCCAGTGATAGCCGGTGAGCGCGCCGCTCTTGCCGAGCGCGCGGTGGCACGGCACCACGAACGACACGGGGTTGCGTCCGACAGCGGCGCCGACCGCGCGCGAGGCCTTCGGGCTCTGGATCTTGCTGGCGATGTCCGAGTAGGACACCGCGCGGCCCATCGGCACCTTCAGCAGCGTCTCCCACACCCGCACCTCGAAATCGGTGCCGATCAGCACCACGCGCAGCGGCTGGTCCGGCCGCCACAGTTTCGTGTTGAAGACCCGCGCGGCAAGCTCCGCCGTCCCCTCGTTGTCGTGCACGTAGGTCGCGTTGGGCCAGCGCCGCGTCATGTCGGCGAAGGCAGCCTGCTCCTCGCCGGCATCGGCGAAGGCGAGTCCCGACAGGCCGCGGTCGGTGGCGATCACGATCGCCGTGCCGAACGGGGAAGGGTGGAAGCCGTAGCGCAGGGTCAGCCCGGCACCGCCGTTCTTCCATTCGCCGGGCGACATCGCTTCGTGGGTGACGAAGAGATCGTGCAATCTCCCCGGGCCTGACAGGCCGGAGTCGAGCGCGGCGTCGAGCACGCTGGCGGAATCGCGCAGCAGGCTCTTGTCGTGGTCGAGGGTTAGCGCCTGCATGAAGGCCTTCGGCGTCAGCCCGGCCCAGCGGCGGAACAGATGGTGCAGTTCGTCCGGCGTCACGCCGGCGGCATCCGCCATCGCCTCGATGGTCGGCTGCGTGCGCCAGTGTTCGCTGATGAAGGCGATGGCCCGGCGCACCGAATCGTAGTCGCGCAGCGCGGCGGTGTTCTGCGGGCCCGGCCTGGCCAGGCGCTGGTCATGTATGGCGAGTGTCATCATGCTCTCTGATTTAGGGGGCATGCGGCGCTTGAACCACCCGTTTCCCGACGAGCATGATCCCGAAAAGTGGGGACCGGTTTTTGGGGAAGATCATGCCCAAACAAAGAGGCCTAAACGACGGGATTATAGGTCGGGCCGCGCTTGGCGGCATGCAGCGCACCAAGTAAGGCTTTGGCAAAACTGGCTTTTTCGTCCGGTCCCAGGAAGCTGCCGATCGACACCCGCCGGCCGCGGGAGACCAGATAGAGCCGTTCGATGCCGAACTCGGGGTCTTCCGTCCGGTCGAGCTGCACCCAGAGCGGATTGAGCACCCATTCCACGACATGGCCGCGATGGCTGGTCCGGCGCACCCGCAATTCCGACGGCGTCACCCGGATTTCCTCGAACGCCCTGGCGGCGCGGTTGTTGATCCGGAATGCCCACC
>JADLCW010000444.1 GCA_020847015.1 Thermomicrobiales bacterium
ACTGGAGCAACTCCAGGCGAGCGGGACGACGCCATTGACTGTCGACGCCACCGGACTTGTTTGGCAAACGTGGGCGTACTGGACCTCGCAGCAGATTGGCGGCGCGGTCGGGGTCAACGAGCTCGTCACCGGCAAGCGCAAGTTCGCCTCGCCCGAATACATCGCCGCCAGCGCGGGTTGGGCCAAGATGCAGTCCTTCGCCGTGCCCGGCGCCGAGACGATGTCTGGCGCCGAAGCGTACCAGATGCTGTTCACCGGGCAGGCGGCCATGACCACGGCGGGATCGTGGATCATCGGCGATGCTTTCACGGCGCTGGGCGACCAGCTGGGAATGATCAAGTATCCGGATTTCATCGAGAGCGCACCGATCACCCACGGCGGCATCGGGGGCGCCGGCAACGCGTTCATCGTCTCCAACTACTCCCAGCACAAGGACGAGACGGTGGCCTTCATCAAGTTCCTGATGAGCAAAGAGGAGCAAAAAATGAAGGTGGCGTCGGGCGAAGGCGCGTTGAGCAACGTCACCGATGTCGACTTCGCCACGATCTTTACCGATCCGTTCAAGATCACCCAGCAGGCGTGGGCCAACGAACCGAGCACCATCTTCTGGAACGACAACGTCTATCCGGCCGAATTGACGACCGAGATCGCGGCGCAGGCCCAACTGGCCTGGACGGGTCAGATTTCGGCCGAGGAGTTCATGAGTCGGATCGACGCCAAGCGAGATGAGTTGCTGGAAGGGTAGGGCGCGAGCGGGCGCGCCTGGGAGCGCGAGACGACGAGCGCGCCCGCGCCCAATCCTCACCGCGCGGCTCCATTGCCCGGTGAGGATTGGAGGTGCAGATCAGGTCTTGCCGTTTTCGTTACCGTTATGGTTAGCGGCGTCGGCGAGATGGCGAACAACCACCTGGACGGCGGCCCGTGCGTCGGGAGCCATCCGCAGGGTCAACTCCTCGATTTCCGAAGGCACCGGCGTGGAGGCCATGTGCACTTCATCCGCGCTCAATTCGCCTGCCGCGACCAATAGGTCCACGTGGCGGACGCGTAGCGTCTGTGCGAGTCGCCGACGAATCTTGGCATTCGGAAGACCGATCTTGCCAGATTCGATTTGTGAAAGGTGCGATCGTCCGATCGCAGCTGCGTCGGCGACTCTTTCCTGCGTCAATCCCAGTTCGGTGCGCCGGGAACGAATGAACGGGCCAAGTCCTTCTGTCATGACGGTACCGTAAACGATCTCTGCCCCCCAAGGCAAGCATTTCAACTCGGGTATGGCGCATTCGCGGAAAAACCGGGCGGCGGGGATGCTTGTGCAGCCCCGCCGCCCATAGTCGGGCGCCGACTCACCGCATCCCGCGCGGCACGGCGCACGCTACGACATCCTCGAGCGGGCGGGGTCCGTAGCCGCCTTGCAGCCATGCGCCGACGCGGATCAATGCGCCGCCCAGTGCGTGGACCACGCGCAACCGGCGGGCCGGTCGGGCGGATTCGATCTGCCGCAGCAGTCGATCGTGCTCCGCTTCAGCGACGAAACTACGATGGCGCTCCACCGCATACAGGTGATTTGCGCCGATATTGGGACCGTGAAGGCTCATCAGTCTCCCCCGGGTAAGTGATTCTCGCGTTGGTGGTTCGGTGGCGTTTCCAGTCGGCGGCCGCGGCAAGTTGATCTCCGGTTCTTCTCTGGCGCAGGGAGGTCGCTGCCATGAATCGGGTTGCTGTGGATCTGCGTTGGCTGAGTGATATGCATGTCACGCTCCTTTTGGGCCGCGCGAGAATCGCCGCGGACACCGCGATGGGCGACGCATCGGCGGCCGCACACGTCGGGAAATGAATTGGATCGGCTTGAGGGCACAAAACGGCCCGGGCCTTCAGTCAGGACCGGGCAGCGAGGAGGCGCGGCGTCACGCGGACGCCAAGGCGTCAGCGGAAGCGAGCAAACCCCCTACGCAGACCGGTCAGAGCGCATGGATCAAACGCAAGACGATGCTTCACCATGTCGCTCCCTCCTTTCCGGTGTGGTTCATCGCGGTCGCCATCGGACGCTTCCTGGTAGGCGTGTTCGGTGGGCGCATCAATTTGTCCCAAGAAGGATTTATCACGAGAACGGGACCGCGTCAAGCGGTCCCGTCGTGCGATTCTTGCTGAATGGGGGATTCGCTCAGACGACGGCTGACGTTTCCGCCGCACTGAACGATCGCCCTACCGCCGCTGCGACCGCCGCCACGCGCGGCATCAGCTCGGCGAACTGCGCGAACGTCAACGACTGGGCGCCATCAGAGAGCGCGTGATCGGGGCTGGGGTGAGTTTCGATCATCAACCCGTCGGCTCCGGCCGCGATCCCGGCCAGCGCCAACGCCGGCACCAGCGCCCGCTTGCCGGCGGCATGGCTGGGATCGACGATGATGGGCAGATGACTCATGCCGCGGATGACCGGCACCGCGCTGACATCGAGCGTGTTGCGCGTCGCCGACTCGAAGGTGCGAATGCCGCGCTCGCAGAGGATGACGTCCGGGTTTCCTTGCGCCATCACGTATTCCGCCGCCAGCAGCCACTCCTCCATGAGCATGGAGAGACCGCGTTTGAGCATGACTGGCTTGCCGGCCTTGCCCACTTCCTCCAGCAGCAGATAGTTCTGCGAGTTGCGCGCCCCGATCTGAAAGATATCCGTGAACTCGCCGACCTCATCGATATCGGACGGGGTCATCACCTCGGTGATGATCGGCATCCCGGTTTCCTCGCGGGCGGTCGCCAGGATTTCCAACCCGCGCCGCCCCAGCCCACGGAATTCATAGGGGGATGTGCGCGGCTTGTAGGCGCCGCCGCGCAAAATATGCGCGCCGGCGGCCTTCGCCGCGCGCGCAGTGGAGACGGTTTGCTCCTCACTCTCCACCGAGCACGGGCCAGCCATGACAGTGATCTGATCGCCGCCAATGACGACATCCCGCACCGCGATCGTCGTTTTGTGGGGATGGAAATCCCAGCCTGTCAGTTTGTATTTCTTGGTGATGCGAACGACTTGCTGCACGCCGGCGTGGATTTCGAATTCGCTGTCGAGGGTGGGCGGCAAGGGCGAACCGACGACGCCGATGATGGTGCGCTCCTCTCCCTCGGAGAGGTGGGCGGCCAACCCCAGCGCCTGGATGCGGGAGACGATGGCGTCGATCTGCTGGCGAGTGGCGGTGCGCTCCATGACGATGATCATGCGGGACCTCCGATGGTCGCTACGATGGCCGGCCGCCGGCGGCGGTCCGGAGCGGATCAGGCGGGTCGGCCGACGGCGGTCGCCAGGCGTGACAATTCCTCGTCATCGATCCCCCAGGCGGGCCGCAAGCGTTTGGCGTCGTTCAGGTAGACATGGCGGATCGCGGCCGCGCTCTTGCTGGTATTGACGTGCAGCAGCACGCGCACCACGCGACCCAGCGCACCAGGCACCGCCATTTCGTGGGCGCACAACAAAGGCACGTCGGCCCAGCCGAGATTCCGGGCGGCGACCGCCGGAAAAGCGGCGGTAAGATCGGTGGTGGTGGTGAAGAAGGCGCTGGCGATGTCGTCCGGATCGAGATCGTTGACCGCGATCAGCACCCGCAGCAGTTCGTCGGTGGCTTCCAGGATGTCTTCGGCAGTGTTCTGCTCTACCG
>JADLCW010000445.1 GCA_020847015.1 Thermomicrobiales bacterium
CGCGCTTGCCGCCGCACCGGAACTCGCGCGTATCCCAACCCGGCCGCCAATCCCACTTCGGCCGGCCCCAGCGTCGTACCAGCCGCCAGCACCAGCGCGCCTTTTTTCAGATCGGATCCGCGCGGGCGCACGTTGGTTCCTGGGGCGACATCGTCCTGGTGCACGACGACATGGCCGTCGGATTCCTCAGTTTCTTCGACCGGAATTACCGCGTCGGCTCCCGGCGGCATCGGGGAGCCGGTGGTGATCGCGACCGCATGTCCGTCGCTTACCTCGAGTCCCAGCATGAACCCCGCCGTTTGGCGGCCGACAATCTCCCGCCATGGCGAAGGATCGCCCGCCACCACGGCGTAGCCGTCCATGGTGGCAGCCGCAAACGGTGGCGCATCCTCCTCGGCGACCAGATCCTGCGCTAACACTCGACCTGCCGCCTCGGCCAACGGCGCCTCTTCGGCTGGCAGCAGCGTCGCTCGCTCCAGAATCGTCCGCCGCGCCTCGTCGGGATGCCGCATCCGGTCGAGGTCGTCACCCATCATCGTCGCCCTATCGCTGTTCGCCACGCGTCACCCCCATGACCCTCCGCGCTGCCGCCAGTCTCGTTCGTAGTATCATTCAGTATTGAGAAGGTTTACTCGGAGTTCGGCACAACCTCTATGACGCCCCGTACTGTTGCACCAAAACGCGGCGGCGCACCCGCGACCCCTTCGTCGGCCGGAAGCGACGCCGACCGCGCCTGTCCGGCCAACGCGCCGCGTGACCCTCTCCTGGAAACCCGCCTGGTGGAACTCCTCGAGGCGATGCGCGCCTACCTCCCGAACGCCAGCCTCGATATCGTGCAGCGCGCTGGCGATGTCGCCATCGAAAGCCATGGCGCCGAGTGTCGCAAGTCGGGCGAGCCGTACGCGATCCACCCTATCGAGGTCGGGCATATTTTGGCTCGCATGCAGCTCGACCCGGAAACCATCGCCGGCGCGCTGCTCCACGACGTCATCGAGGATACCCCAGCGACGCTGGAAGGGATCGAGCGCGACTTCGGCCCGCGCGTCGCCCGTCTCGTCGACGGGGTCACCAAGTTGGGTCGCCTGCCGTGGACCGGCGACGAAGGCGCAGCCACCCGCGAGAAAGAGCGGCAGGCTGAAAGCTTGCGCAAGATGTTTCTCGCCATGGTGGACGACATCGGCGTCGTGCTCATCAAACTGGCCGATCGCCTGCACAACATGCGCACCCTCGACGCGCTGGCCCCCCATAAACAACTGCGCATCGCCCAGCAGACAATGGAGATCTACGCGCCGCTCGCCAATCGGCTCGGCATTTGGCCGGTTAAATCCGAGCTGGAAGACCTCGCTTTCCGCTACATCAACCCCGATGCGTATCACGCGCTCCGCACCGAACTGGAAAAACGTGGTCGCGACAGCGCACCCTATATTGAGCGAGTTCACGACGAACTGAAATCGGCGCTCGCTGCGGGCGACATCACCTCGGAGATCACCGGCCGCGCCAAGCACATCTACTCCATCTATCGCAAGATGCGGATGAAGCACCGCAGTCTCGACGAAATCTACGACGTCATCGGCATACGCATTCTCGTTGCCGACCGCAAGGATTGTTACGGCGCGCTGGGCATCATCCACGAGCACTGGCACCCGATCCCCGGGGAATTCGACGACTACATCGCCACTCCCAAGGAGTCGATGTACCAGTCGCTGCATACAGCGATCATCGGACCGGAAGGGCGCGCGGTCGAAATCCAGATCCGCACCCACGAGATGCACCGCATCGCCGAATACGGCGTGGCGGCCCATTGGCGCTACAAGGAAGGGTCGAAATCCGACGCTCGGGTGGAAGCGAAGATCGCATGGCTGCGCCAATTGATGGACTGGCGCGACCAGGTCGCCGACGCCGAGGAGTTCGTCGAATCGCTCAAGTCCGACGTCTTCCAGGAAATGATCTACGCCTTCACCCCGGCCGGCGACATCTTCGAGTTGCCGGCCGGCGCAACTCCGGTCGATTTCGCCTATCGCATCCATACCGAGGTCGGCCACCAGTGCGTCGGGGCCAAGGTTAACGACCAATTGGTGCCGCTCGACTACAAACTGCAAAACGGGCAAGTCGTCCGCATTCTCACCAGCAAGACCAAGGTCGGCCCCAGTCGCGACTGGCTGCTCGCCTCCTCCGACTACGTGACGACCGCGTCGGCACGGGAGAAGATTCGCCGCTGGTTTCGCAACCAGGCGCGTGAGGAGAATATCGTCCAGGGCAAGGAGATTCTGGAGCGCGAACTGCGCCGTCTGAGTCTGGATCAAAAACCGGAAGAGATTCTCAAATCGTTTCCGCAATACCCCAAGCTGGACGACTTTCTGGCCGCCATTGGTTACGGCGCCGTTTCTCCCCAACTGATCGCCGCCCGGCTCGACGCCCACAAGGATCGCTCGGTGCTCGTCCCCGCGGCGCACATCGAGATTCCCTCCACGCCGGCTCGGTTGTCGGTGATGGGGGCCGGCGATTTGCTGACCAATCTCGCCACGTGCTGCAAACCGGTCAACGGCGACAAGATCATCGGTTACGTCACGCGCGGTCGCGGCGTCACCGTCCACCGTCAGGACTGTCCCAACATCGCCAATTTGCCCGACCCCGAGCGGTTGGTGCCAGTGGCCTGGGGCGATCGCGGTCAAGACACCTTCCCGGTGACGGTGCGCGTGCGCGCTTGGGATCGGGTTGGGCTGCTCAAAGACGTGAGCACGCTGCTGGCCGACGAGCGGGTCAACATCCTCTCCGTGCTGACCACCACTCACGACGATCGGACCGTGTCGTTGCTGGCCACGGTCGAAGTAGAGGGCGTTGAACAACTCAGCCGGATCCTTCGCAAACTGGAGGGCATCCGTGACGTCTACGAGGTGCGCCGCGATGCGACCGCCGCTCCCGCGCGCACGTCGGCGAACTGAGACGCAGTCCACGCGCGGCGAGCTTGCCTGAATCCTGGAGGGATGCGAGTGAGCGATCGTTGCGGTGGCCAATTTCTCACGATGGGAGAGACCCTGGTCGATCTGATCGTCGCCGACGGCGCCCCCGACCTCTCCCACGCCGACCATCTCGACGTCCGCAGTGGCGGCGCTCCGGCGAATGCCGCCGTCGCCATGGCGCGACTCGGCTTGCCCGCTGCTTTCGCCGGCGCGGTCGGCGCCGATCCACTCGGGGAGCGGCTGCGGCGTGAGATGGCCGCCGAAGGCGTCAACGTTGCCCGACTGCGCGCCGCCGCCACGGCGACGAGCATTGCCTTCGCCTGGAAAGACGAGCGCGGCGATGGCCATTTCTGGTTCCTGCGGGGAGCCGACGCAACGCTTTCCCCGTCCGACGCGGCAGCCGCCGGCATTCCCGACCTTGCCGCACTGATCGTCGGTTCGGTCGCGCTCTCCGCCGAGCCGTCGCGCCACGCCATCTGGCGCGCGGTCGGTCTCGCCAAGGCGAGCGGCGTACCTGTCGTTTTCGATGTCAACCTGCGCCCGGCGCTTTGGCCCGATCTTGCCGCGGCCTACGACGCCTGTCAGCCGGTATTCGCCGCCGCTCGCCTCGTCAAGCTTAGCCTCGACGACGCTCGCGGGCTGTTCGGCGCCGAGATCGACCCGGCGCAAGCCTTCGACCGACTCGCCGTACTGGCTCCCGCCGCCAACGTGGTGCTCACCGATGGAGAGCGCGGCTGCTGGGGTCCGGGGAAGGTTGGCGCGGAGCCGCTGCACGTGCCTGCCTTCGCCGTCGCAGCCGTAGAGCCGACTGGCGCAGGCGACGCGTTCACCGCCGCTCTGGTCCAGCGGGTCGCCGAGCGCGGTTGGGAGGCGCCGACCCGCGAAGATCTGCGCTATGCAGCAGCGGCCGGCGCCTTGGCGACTACCAAACCAGGAGCTTGGGACGGGTTGCCCACCGTCGCTCAACTGGACGCCTTCCTCGCTGCCCACTGACACGGCCGCCGCCAACCAGGCTCCGGTCTCCCCAAAACCCCCCATTCCGGCGGCGCCGCACTTGCCGTGCTCTC
>JADLCW010000446.1 GCA_020847015.1 Thermomicrobiales bacterium
AACGTCTACCTCACCGCAGGCGAGGAGGAGGGTCGCGCCAAGGTGTCGTTCCGGCGCATCCCGATCCGGATGACGGACGCGATCCTGAACCTGGAGACCCGCGTGACCTGATCGGCGCGCTGACGCGCTGACCGCCGTTCGCGACAAAAGGACCGTCACCATGATCCTCGATGCATTCAACCAGTTCTCGTCCGATCAGGCCGTCACGGCCGACGCGATCTCGGAGAACGTGATCGATCTCGGCCCGCTCGGGGGCGGCAACCTGCTGCGCGACATCGGCGCCGGCGAGCCGCTCTACATCTCGATCCTGGTCAAGACGGCGCTGACCGACGCGGACGGCGACCCGACGCTGGCGGTGACGCTGGAAAGCGACGACGCCGAGGCACTCACCACGGCGACGGTGCACGCCACGCTGGCGACCGGACTGGCCAAGGCGACGCTGATCGCGGGCTACTGGATCGCGCAGAACTGGGCGATCCCGGCGGCGGATTACCAGCGTTATCTCGGCCTGCGCTACACGACCACGACCGCCGATTTCGACGGCGGGACGGTGGACGCGTGGCTGCACATCGGCCGCTTCGACACCCGGACCTACGAGTCCGGCTTCTCCACCGGAGTGAACTGACATGGCTCGGTACAGGGCGAGCGAGGCGGTTTTCGTGAACAACGCGCGGGTCAAGGCCGGCGCGGAGTTCAACAGCGACGCGGAGGTGCCGGGCCGGACCTGGGTGCCGCTCGACGACGAGGCGCGGGCGCGCATCGACGCGCTGCCGCCGGAGCGCCGGGCGTCGCGGCTCGGGATTCGCGCGCGCGGGATGCGGGCTCGGGCCGAGCGCGCCGCGGCCGGCGCGCCGTCCACGACGCAGGCCAAGACCGACGCCAAGCCGAACACCAAGCGGCCCGGCCGCAAGGGCGCCGCGGCCGGGGCGACGGACGGCGAGCAGGAATAGCGGCCGCAGGGCCATAGACGGAGGCCGCCATGGTCGATTTCTCGTTCCGCGATCCGCTCGATCTGCACGTCCTCGCCGAGCTGCGGGAGGCGAGCGGCACGACCGACATCGACGACAGCGCGCAGACCGAATCGACGGCGTTCCCGATCCTGACCATCGCGCCGGTCTCGGGGCTGGCGCTGTACGACGTCGAGGTGCATCTCGATCTCGCGAAGGCGACCACCGGCTTCGCTGCGGTGGAAACGACGGTCACGGTGCAGTTCGGGATCGAGCGCAAGGTCGACGGCACCAACTGGCGGCGCGAGGCCTATGTCGAGGCGGCGCTGTCGGGCACCAACGCGGCGTCGCGGATGGCGAAGATCAACGTCGGCAGCATCGGCGCGGTCGAGCAGGCGCGGATCGTGGCGCTGTTCTCGGCGGACGTCACCGCCGACATGGAAATCCCGTACCGGGTTCTGTACCGGTCGCTGGCGGCGCCGACCATCACGGCGGTGGCCGCGGGCTGATCCGCAAGCGCGGCTGACGCGATCGGCCAGCATCGCGTGACCGCAGGGGAACGCGATGGCGCTCAATCACCTGTTCTACAAGCAGACGCAGGCGGCGATCGGCTCCCCCGAGGAGACGAAGGCGACGGTCGCGGACGGCAACTTCTCGTCGATCCAGCTGCTCAAGGGCATCCTGCACAAGCTGATCTCGGGCGTCACGGTGACGTTCTCCGGGCTGAAGGCCGACGATTCGGCGTTCACGGTCGGGACCGACAACGTGATCCCGGTCGGCGGCACCTACAAGGCGCTGCGCGATGCGCTGGACGACGGCGACGTCGGGGCGCCGGCCCTGACCGAGAAGCGGGCGTTGCTGGTGACGCCGGAGACGGCGGCCGGCGACGCCCTGACCTATGGGGCGGGCGCGGTCGCGGCCGGGACGCCGCGGGTTACGCATGCGAGCGACGATCCGGCGGTGACGGCGCTGCAGGTGATCGACGATTGGGACGAAAGCGACCGGGCCAAGGTGAACCTGATCGCGGGGCAGGCCGGCGTGGCGGGCGGGGCCGGCGCGGTCGGCGCCAGTGTCATCCGGGTGACGTTCGCCAGCGACGCGGCCGCGGTGACGCTGGCGGGCAACCGGGTCACGCTGACCAGCCGCTCGGGCACGATCACGTCCGGCGGGACGGCGCAGGACCTGGCGGCGGCGAACGCGAGCCGCCGCGGCTTCGCGATCCAGAACCTGTCGACGGGCGACCTGTATTTCAACACCGAGGCGACGGCCGTTGCCGGGCAGCCATCGTTCAAGATCGCCGCCGGGCAATTGTACGAAACGCCGATCCATGCCGTTCCGACCGGCGCCGTCTCGATCATCGGGGCGACGACCGGGCAGGCGTTCGCCGCGCGGGAGTGGTGACATGCCTCTGTATGGAGCCGGCAGTTCGTCGTCCGCGGTCTCCGGCCTCGTCACGCCGCCGCAGGGCCGGCTGACCCTGACCAGCGGCGCGCCGATCATGTCGTCCGACGTGACGGGCGGGGCGACGGTCTATTACACGCACCATCACGGGGCCTACGTGCCGATCTACGACGGCGCGGCGTGGGCAATGCAGTCGTTCGCGAGCGAGCTTTCGCTGGCGCTCGACGCCGATACCGGCCATAGCGGGTATCAGGCGGCGAACTTCAATTACGACATCTTCGCGGCGATGAACACCGGCTCGCTGGTGATCGGCACGTGCGTGAATGCGTGGCTGAGCGACACCGCGCGCAATACCGGCGTCGGCCATAGCGAGCTGGAGACGTTCGGCGGACTGCGGGTCAACAAGAACAGCATTTCGCTGCGGATCGGCAGCGGCGCCGCGGACACGCTGGCGGTTGCCGCCCGGCAGGCGACGCTGCTCGGCACGATGCGGGCGAGCGCCAACGGCCAGTGCTCGATGCAGATGCGCCCGGCCGCCGCGGCCGGCGGCACGGCGAACAAGCTGTTCCTGTGCAACGCCTATAACCGGGAGACGATCGCGGCGATCTGCCGGGATTCGACGGATTCCTGGTCCTACACGACCGACACGTTCCGCGCCGCCAACGGCAGCGCGGCGAACGCGATCAGCTTCGTCATGTCGCTCCCGGGGGCCACGATCCAGGCGAATTACACGGCGGTGGTGAGCCATTCCGCCGGCGGCGTCGCGGCGCGCGTCGGCATCGGTTACGACTCGACGACCACGCCCGACGTGCCGAACTCGAACACGACGACCGGGATCGGCCTGCGCATCAACGTCGATGGCAAGTTCCTGCGCACGGTCGGCGATATCGGGCTGCACAGCCTGACCGCCCTGGAGGCGTCGCAAGCGTCCGGAACGATGACATGGAACGGCGACAATAGCGTGCCTACAGCGGTGCAGATGGTGCTGGGCGCGCACTTGCCGGTGTGAGCCGGTTTGCCACTATTTCGCGACCCGGCTACAATCTTCGGATGCGCCATTACCGCGTTCCGCCCGACCAGATTGCCCGATCCTTGCCCGATCCTCGCGATGGGGCGATCCGGGGCGCGATCGGGCAGTTGATCGCTCGCTACGGGCTGCGGCACAAGCGGGTGCTTTCGCTCGGCGGAGGGCGCGCGCTGGAGGAGCGGTGGCTGGCGGAGCTCGGCCCGAACAACGTTACCGTGATCGACCTGGACCATCCGAACGGCAACATCGAACCGGTCCTGCGCTCGGCGCCGGCGGGGGAAATGCATTACGTCATCGGCGACGCGCTGGAGCCATGGGAGGAGCCGTTCGACGTGCTCTACCTGTCCGGCTTCGCTCCCGACGAAATGCGGCGGTGGGAGATCGTCACCAGCCACCAGGGGTGGCCGGTAGATGCCGAGCCGTTCCATCCGGCGGTCATGGCTCACGCCGGGCGGTTGCCGGTCGGTGGTTGGATGCTGGTCCAGTCCATCGGCTACAGCCTCGATGCCCGGGGCAACCCCGCCTATCTGCCGGCCGCCGCCGCGCAGATGGAGCGCAACGGCCTCCGGCTGGTGGAAGTGCACCGTTTTGTGGGCCTCCCCGGGGTAATGCTCTATGCCGGCCTGCGGATGGGGCCGGCACTGACCACATTCCACGGCCGGGCCGAGCCGGAGCCGATCGAACGCATCTACCCCTGATAGCCCGTGCGTTGCCGGTGAGCGCCGGGCGGCGGCACCGTGCCGGCCATGGCCGATTTCCGATACATCAACGCCGCCCTGACCCGCATCGGCGACGACCCGATCACTTCGCTCGGATCGGAGACCGCCGGATCGCGGATCGCGGCCGAAAACTACGAGACGCTGATCGTCAACGAATTGTCGTCCTATCGCTGGCGGTGGGCGACGAAGACCGCGACGCTCAACCTCCTGGGCGGGACGCCGGCCCCGCCCTGGACCTATGCCTACCAGCGCCCGCCCGACGTGCTGGCGCTGCGCGTGGTCGAGGTCGAGGGGGACGCGGTGGATTACGAGGTGCAATTCGACAAAATCCTGACCGACCAGTCCGAGGCCGCGCAGGTGATCGCCAAATACACGTGGCGGCCGCCCGAGGCGAACTGGCCGGGGTTCTTCGCCGAGGCGATCATTCAGCGGCTCGAATCGCTGTTCCTGCGGGCCGTGGCGCACCGCTACGACGAGGCGGAGGCGCGCGAGAAGTCGGCGCTGCGGGCGATGTCGCGGGCCCGGCTGATGGACGCGCAGAGCCACACCGCCGGCGCGCCGGTGACCTCGCCGACGCTGGAGGCGCGGCGTGCCTAGGCAGAAGACGCTGCAGACCAACTTTTCGGCGGGCGAGCTCGACCCGACGCTGGCCATGCGCCAGGACACGGAGCAGTACGCCAACGGCGCGAAGTCGCTGCGCAACCGCCGCTGCCTGATCGGCGGCGGGACGAAGCGCCGGCCCGGCTCGTGGTGGTACGCCGAGCTGGTCGGGGCGCCGCGCGCCGAGCCCTTCGTGGTCAACCAGTCGGTGCAGTACGTGCTGGCGTTCTCGAACGGCCGCATGGACGCCTTCCTGCGCGACACGGCGACCGGGGCGCTGGCCGCCTCCGGATCGGTGACGGGCTGCCCGTGGAACGCGACCACGGTGCAGACCATGGACTACGCGCAGGCCGGCAACACGATGATCATCGTGGATCAGGCGTTCCGGCCGCAAATCCTGACCCGGACCGGGGCGGCAACCTGGACGATCGTGCCGTTCGCCTATTCGCCGGGGCCGGGATCGCGGCTGAACCAGCCGTATTTCAAGGTCCAGGGCCCGGAGGTGACGCTGGCGCCGTCCGGCCAGGTCGGGGTGGTGAACATCTTCGCGTCCGCCCCGATCTTCACCCCGTCCTATGTCAACACGCGGCTGCGCTACCGCGGGCGGGAAATCTACGTCACGGTCTATTCGACGCCGTTCCTGGTGCTTGGGGAGGTGCAGGAGAAGCTGCCTCCGACCGACCTGCTGACCGTGACATCGACGGTGAATTTCTCGCCCGGCGAGTTCGTTCGGCACTCGACGGAGGACACCGAGGGCGAGATCACGACGATCCACAACGCGACGCAGATGAGCGTGGCGGTGACCGGCGGGCTCGACTCGTTCACCGGCGGGACGCTGGTCGGGCCGAACGCCACCACGGCAATTTCGGCGGTGGGCGCCGGGACAGTTGCGGCAATCAAGGAGTGGGACCAGGAGGTTTTCGGCAACGTCTACGGCTTCCCCGGAGCGGTGGCGATCCATCGCAACCGGCTGCTGTTCGCCGGCTCGGCGGCGGTGCCGAACGGGCTGGCCGTGTCGCGGATCGACAACATCTTCAGCTTCGATGCCGGCGACGCCTCGGACGCGGACGGTGCGTTCGTCACCATCGGCGACGCCGCGGCGACGCAGGTCATGCAGCTGTACAGCGCCGAGCAGTTGATCGTGCTGACCGACGCGCACCCCTACTACGTGCCGGAAAGCGCGACGAATCCGTTCCGGCCCACCTCGATCGCGTTCTATCCGTTCGGCTCGAAATGGCCGGCGACGCCGGGGGTGAAGGCGCACGGCTTCGACGAGGGCGTGATCTATCCGTCCGGCTCGCTGGTGATCAAGCTGCGGCCGACCGGCGATCAGACCCGATCCTGGGCGGCCGACGAGGTGTCGCTGCTGTCGAGCCACATCATCCGCACGCCGCGCCGGGTGGCGGTGTGCTCGAATTTCGGCGGCGGCCCGGAACGCTACGCGATCTTCGTCAATTCGGACGGCACGCTGGCGCTGCTGCAGCTGGTCGAGGGGCAGAAAATCCGCAACGTGGTCCCTTGGGACACGGCCGGGGCCTACGGCTCGGCGGTGGGGCTCGGCGGCGACGTGTACGTGACCACGACGCGCACGCTCAACGGCAGCACCCGCTATTTCCTCGAGCGGTTCGATCAGGCCATCACGCTCGACCTGGCGAAGTCGCTGGCGAGCCTCGCCGACGTGCCGGCGAACTACGGCTCGACGGAGGTCAACGTCGTCACCGGGAACTACCATCTCGGGACCTATCCGGTGGCGGTGGAGGACCCGCCGGCCGGGCCGTACACGGTCGGGCTGTTCTACGAGTCGGTGATCGAGACGCTGCCGCCGGCGCTGGACGGTCCGAACGGGCCGCCGGCCGGGCAGCCGATGCGGATCACGGAGGCGCTGATCCACACGCTGCAATCGGCGCGGTTCGCGGCCAAGGGCGGCGGGGCTACCACCTACGAGACGCAGGCCTATCTGCTGAGCGACCCGCTGGACGCGGCGCCGCCGCTGCGCTCCGGGCCGCAGCGGATCACGTTCCTCGGCTACCGGCGCGAGCCGACGATCCGGATCAGCCAGCCCGACCCGCTGCCGCTGGACGTGCTGGCGGTCAAGAGCGAGGTGGTGTTCTGATGGCACAGGCCGCGGTACCCGTCGCGATCGGGGCAACGTTGGTCGGCACCGGGATTTCTGCCTATGCCGCGCGCCGGAAGGGGCAGGAGGAGGCGGCGGCGGCGGAATTCGAGCGCCAGCAGCTGCTGATCCAGGAGCAGATGACGCGGATCGCGGCGACGCAGGCCGAGACCCGGCGGCGCGAGGACTTGGTATCGTCGATCGAGACCATCCAGGCGATCGCGGCGGGGCGCGGCGTGGGGCTGGCGAGCCCGACGCTGGGCGCGGCGATCGAGAGCGCGCGCGCCGGCACCGAGCGCGACATCAGGATCGAGCGGCTGAACTATCTGACCAAGGCCGAGCAGTCCGCGGCGCTGGCCGGGCAGGCCGGGCGCAAGGCGCGGTATTCGCTCCTCGCCGGGGACCTGTCGGCGGCATCGACGATCGCTTCCGGGGTCAGCCGGGCCGCGTCGTTCGGCTTCGGGAGGTGAGGCCATGGCCGGGACCGGGTTGCCGCTTCCGAAGACCGGCGACGCGCGGACGCAGCCGATCACGGTGATCGACGCCGACCGCTACTCGGCGGCGAAGGCCTGGGGCGACATCGCGGCGGCCGGGGCGCGGCTGGCCAGCGCCGGCGCCGACATCGGCCAGATCGCGGCGGCCGCTGAGAAGAAGGACAAGCATCAGGCGGAGGTCGGGTATCTCGCCGACCAGGAGATCGAAATCCGCCGGATGCGGACCGACCTGCGCGACAAGCACGCCGGCGACCCGGCCGCCTTCGACGCGGCGTGGAAGGGCTTCACGGACGGCAAGTTGGCGGGCGCCGAGCCCTGGGCGGTGACGCACGTCAAGCGGCTGCTTGGATCGGAGGGGAATTCGGCCTACGGCGCGATCCTCGCGGAACGGCGGGCGCGGGACCATTCGCTCGACGTGCAGCGGCTGGACACGCTGGTCAAGCAGGCGGACGGCGACGTGCTCGGCGCGGCGATGGCCGGGACGCTGAACAGCCCGGACGGGCAGACCAAGCTGATGAAGTTCCGCAACGTCGTGGATTCGGCCGTGACGAGCGGGCTGATGAGCCGCGAGAAGGCGGATTTTTTGGTCGAGGACATGGCCGGGCGGGCGCAGTCGGAATTGGCGGCGCGCGACGGCGTGGAGGTGTACCGGGCGCAGGGCTACGAGGCGGCGGTGGCGCACCTGCGCGGCTCGATCCTGGAGAACGAGAAGCTGTCGCTGTCGCAGGCGCGGCGTCAGCAGGCGTTCAACCGCGGCGTCTCGGCGGTCAACATCGCGGCGAAGGAGGATCGCGCCGAGCGGGCGGAGATCGTGCAGATGGCGCGCGACCTGCGGGCGCGGATCACGGCGAACCAGGACGTGGATGCCGGCGAGGTGCGCGACCTGCTCGGCGCCCTGCAGCGCACCGGCGCCGCGGCCGAGCACGCGCGGCTGGCGAAGGAATACGGGGTGGCGCAGGCCACGGCCGCGTATCGGTCGGGGGCGCTGTCGATCGGGCAGTTCGGCGCCCAGATGGCGACGATGCGCGGCGAGGTGAACCCGGCGCTGCAGATGACGATCACGATGGCGGCGCACGCGCGCGGCCTGGACCCGGCCTACCTGCTGGCCGCGGCGCACCGGGAATCGCGGTTCGACCCGAACGCGCGGGCGCAGTCGTCGAGCGCGACCGGGCTGTTCCAGTTCATCGATCAGACGTGGCTGGCGCAGTTCCGCAAGGACGGCGCGGCGGCGGGGCACGCCGACTTGGCGCGGCAGGTGCAGTTCGAAGGCCGGCGCTACTTCGTGGACGACGAGGCGACGCGCAACCGCATTCTCGACCTGCGGCGCGACCCGGTGACCGCCTCGCGGATGATGGCGGCGCTGACCGCCGACAACCGCGACCGGCTGCGGGCCGCGCTCGGCCGCGACCCGTCGCACGGCGAGCTCTACGCCGCGCACTTCCTCGGGGCGGAGGGCGCGGCCGACCTGCTGCGCGCCGGCCCGGGGCAGAGCGCGGCGGCGCTGTTCCCGGCCGCGGCCGCGGCGAACCGCTCGATCTTCTACGCCCGGGACGGGTCTGCCCGGACCGTGGCCGACGTGGTGGCGAACCTGACCGGGACCGCGCTGCCCTCGGGCGACGCCGGTAACATGCCGCTCGGCGAGATCACCATGGGCGCGCAGCGCGTGTTCGTGGAGCAGGCGCAGAAGGCGTGGCCGGCGTTCAAGGAGATGGTCGGGCGCGGCCGTACCCCGGACGCGGAGGATTTCGCGTCGATGCACTACGCCGCCAAGCTGTCGGGCAACGCGGCGTGGGTGAAGGAGGTGAATTCCTACGCCGCCGCGGCGCTGCTCGGCCGGCAGGGCGAGACGATGAGCGAAAGCCAGCGTACCACGGCGCTCGACAACCTGTTCAAGACCTTCGAGAAGGCCGGTTGGACGGTGGAATCTGAGCGGGTCTATGAGAGCGTCGCGAAGCAGTATGAGCGGCAGGCGCGCGAGGTGCGCGACGACCCGATCGGCTTCGGGATCCGCACCGGGCAGTTCCGGCCGCCGGCGCCGCTCGACCTGTCGTCGCCGGCGACCGCCATGGCCGGGCTCGAGGAGCGGCTGACCATCGCGCGCAGCGTGGCGGCCGGGCAGGAGACGGCGCCGGGTGTTCCGTTCCGCGCCGGCGACCGGCAGCGGCTGGCGGGCGCGATCCGCGGCGGCTCGCCGGCCGAGACCGGGGCGGCGGTCGGCGTGCTGTCGTCGCTGCCCGACGACGTGCTGATGCCGACGCTCCAGAGCGCGGAGATCAAGGAGGCGCTGACCGGGGCGGCGCGATCGTCCGACCCGGCGCGGTTCGGGGCGGCGATGTCGGCGCTGGACCAGATTTACGCCCGGGCGCCCGGCGCCTTCGTCGGGCTGTTCGGCGAGGAGGCGTGGCACAAGCTGAAGACGTGGCAGAGCAACATCCGGTATCTCGGGCCGGAGGAGCAGGCGGCGGCGCTGCGGCGGATCGAGGACCCGGCGGCGCGGGCGCAGCGCGAGCGCAACGAGGCGGAGGGACGGAAGCTGGCGCGGGAGAAGCCGGTGGCCGACGTCGTGGCCGGGTTCGATCAGTCGTGGGGCGTGACGCCCGGCGTGATCGCGCGCAACGTCACCGGCTCGCAGCCGGTCGCGCCGACCGACCCGGCGACCCGGGACGCCCTGATGGGCGACTACGAGACGGTGTTCGCGCGGCGCTATGCCGAGACGCTGGACAAGGACAAGGCGCACGAGCAGACGGTCGAGCTGATGAAAACCCGCTGGTCGCGCTCCGAGGTCAACGGCGGGCGGCTGATGTTCCGGCCGCCCGAGGCGCACTATCAGATGGTCGGCGGCGACCACAAGTGGATGCGGGCGCAGATCGAGGCCGAGTTGACGGCGCGGTTCGGGCCGCAGCAGGAGACGGCGGTGGCGCCGCTGGTGACGCCGTTCGTGCCGTCGTTCGGGGCGTCGGCGCGGCGGAACTGGGACTACACGATCGTTCCCGACCGCGAGACCGACGCCGACGCCGCGGCGGGGCGGCCGCCGCGCTATCAGGTGGTGGTGACGAACCACCGCACCGGGCGCAGCGACGCGGTGAAGGACGACGCCGGCCGGGTGCTGCGCTACGGCTGGGACGCCGGGCCGGCGCAGGAGCGCGAGGCCGAGCGGTTCGCGCGCGACCGGGCCGCGATCTTCGGCGCGGCGGACTCGCTGAGCATCACGGCGCCCTGATGCCCTTCTTCGAACCAGAGGAGACGCCGGGCCTGCGCGCCGCCGAGCAGGCGGTGCCGCCGGTGCGTCCGGACGTGACCGGGCTCGACCTGATGGGCGCGGCGTTCCGGCAGGACAACACGGTGGTCAACCTGTTCCGCCGGGCGATGGAGCCGTGGTCCGTGCCCGACCCGTCGCACAACCCGCTGCTGCTGATCCGGGGCACGAAATACGAGCAGCAGCACCTTCGGCGCTTCGTCGACTCGCGCTCGGCCTACGACACGTTCGCGATCATGCGGCGGATCGACGAGGAGGAGGCGGACCGGCGCATTCTCGACGCGGCCGGGTTCCCGGGCTTCGTGGCGCAGGTCGCGGCCGGGACCATCGACCCGACGATCGCGCTTCCGGGCGGGGCGGTCTACCGCGGGGTGCGCGGCGGCTATTCGCTGTTGCGCTCGGCGGCCAGCGTCGGCGCCGCGGCGGGGGCGGCGACGGCGGTGCAGGAGGGCGTGCTGCAGGCGGCGCAGGAGACGCGCACCGCCACGGAATCGGCGCTCGCCGTTGGCTCGGCGACGATCCTGGGCGGGCTGATCGGGACCGGCGCGGCGCGGCTGCTGAGCCGGGCCGAGGAGGCGGTGCTGGTGCGGGCCATCGACCGGGCGCGGGCCGACATCGACACGCACGCCGCGGCCGGCGCGCCGCGCGAAGCGGGGCAGTATTCGATCCTGCGCGCCGACGATCCTGGCGGGATCCCGAACTACTTCGTGGTGCGGCAGGACTCGCCGTTCGCGTCGGGCGACCTGACGCCGCAGCGGCGGGCCGAGCTGATGGCGTCCGGCGACCTGATCGCGGAGGCGCGGGTGCGGCTCGGCGACGGCGAGGCGAACGTGTCGAACGTCCAGGTCGATCCCGGGTTCCGCCGGCAGGGCGTGGCAACGGCGCTGTACGACGCCATCGACCAGGAAATGGCGGCGGCGGGGCGGGCGCTGCGGCCGGATTCGTACCTGTCCGCCGACGCCTGGGCGTTCTGGCAGCGGCGGGCGCCGCACCTCCTGGCCGGCTACGAGCCGCGGCCGGGCGGGGCATTCGAGCGGCCGGCGGTCGAGGCGCCGCCGCTGGCGCCGGGCGCCGTGGTCTCGCCCGGCACCGTGCCGGCGATGGCTTCGGCCGGCGCCGCGGCCGCCGATACTCGCTCGCTGAACCTCGTGCGGACCGGGCTGGAATTCACCGGCCGGCTGTCGCCGACGCGGCGGCTGCTGCAGGTCGAATCCGTCGAGGCGCGGCGCATCGCGGTCGACCTGGCCGAGACGCCGTACCGTTTCGAGGGCGGCGAGGGGCCGAACGGTCCGGCGCTGGACCGGATCGCGCGCATGGCGGTGCTCGGCACGCGCTGGCAGGTGCAGGACGAAATGAACCGGCTGTACGCCGACTACAGGTTCGGCGACGCCGATATCCGGCTGCCGAACGTGCGGGCCGAGATCGCGCGCTTCACCGGGGCGACCGAGGGCAAGATGAGCCCGGGCGATTTCCGGCGCGAGGTGTCGCGCGCGCTGAACGAGAACGACCAGCACGACGTTCCGCAGGTGCAGCAGGCGGCGCAGGTCATCCGGCAGCGCGTTTTCGAGCCGTGGAAGCGGCGTGCGATCGAGGCCGGCATTTTCACCGAGGACGTCGGCGCCGACGCGGCGGAATCGTACTTTACCCGGCTGTGGAACAAGGAGGCGATCCGGGCGCGGCGGCCGGAGTTCGTCAACGTGGTGCTGGACTGGCTGCGGACCGACCAGGAGGCGAAGGCGGCGGCGAAGCAGCGGCTGGCCACGCTGAACGACGATCTTGCGCAAGCCCGCAAGTCACTGGACGGCGCCAAGACGCCAGAGGCCGCAGCCGAGGCCCAGATACGCCACGACGACCTGCGCGCCAGGATCGAGGCCGAGATCGGGGCGTGGCAGGGCACCTCGGCGGCGGAGGCCAAGAGCGCGCTGAAAGCGCGCGAGAAGTATGCCCGCGAGACGGGCCGGGCCGCCGACGAGCCGCGGCTGACCAGCGCGGACACCGCCATCGACAAGGCGGTGCGGCGGATCATCGAATCCGACCGCGACCTGTCGGTGGAGGAGTTGCGCGACCGCGCGCAGGAGGTCACCGACCGCATTCTCGGATCGCCGGACGGCCGGCTGCCCTACGACGTGCACATGGGCGGGCCGCGGATCGGGTTCCACGACGGGCCGGCGCCGCGCGGGCCGCTCGCCGCGCGCAACTTCGCCATCCCGAACGCCATGGTGCGCGAGTTCATCGAGGACGACGCCGAGCAGGTGGTCGCGACCTACCTGCGGACCGTGGTGCCTGACGTGCTGCTGACCGAGCGGTTCGGCGATGTCGAGATGTCGCCGGCGTTCCGGCGGATCAACGAGGACTACGCGCGCCGGATCGACACGACGCGGGCGGAGGCGGACCGGACCCGGCTCGGCAAGGAGCGCGACGCCGCGATCCGCGACCTGGCCGCGATCCGGGACCGCATCCGGGGCGTCTACGGCTGGTCGGCCGACATGCAGAACGCCGCCCGGCTAGTGGCGGCGGCGAAGACCGTGAACAACCTGACCAGCATGGGCGTGGCGGCGGTGTCGTCGCTGCCCGACCTGGCCGGGATTGTGTTCCGGCACGGGCTGGCGACCACGTTCCGGGACGGCTGGGCGCCGTTCTTCCGCCACCTCGCCGGTTCCGAGGGCTGGTCGCGCTCGCAACGGCAATGGCGGGCGGTCGGATTGGCTGTCGAGACCGCGACCGCGGCCCGGCAGCACCTGATCGACGACGTGTCGGACGTGTACCGGCCCGGCACCCGTTTCGAGCGCGGGCTGCAATTCGCCACCGACAAGTTCTTCGTCGCCAACCTGCTGGCGCCGTTCACCGACTTCGCCAAGACGGCGGCGGCCAACGTCTCGGCCTCGGAAATCCTGCGCGCCGCAGAGGCCGTGGTGGCGGGCAAGGCCACGAAACGGCAACTCGACAACCTGCGCGAAAGCGCCATTGACATCCAGATGGCCGGGCGCATCTGGGAGGAGTTCGGGGTGCGCGGCCGCGGCGAGACCATTGACGGGGTGCGCCTGCCGAACACCGCCGACTGGACCGACCGGCAGGCGGCGCAGGCCTTCGAGGCCGCTGTTGCACGTGAAACGGAAATCGCCGTGGTCACGCCCGGGCAGGAAAAGCCGCTGTGGATGAGCAAGCCCGTGGTCGGGCTGTTCGGGCAGTTCAAGAGCTTCACGGCGAGCGCGACCGAGCGCGTCCTGATCGCCAACCTGCAGCGGCGCGACGCCAACGTGCTGTCCGGGCTGCTGTTCAGCCTCTCGCTCGGGATGCTGAGCTACAAGCTGCAGGAGGTGTTCGGCGGCCACAAGACGAGCGACAAGCCGGCCGACTGGATCAAGGAGGGGATCAGCCGGGCCGGGATGCTCGGATGGTTCGAGGAAGGCAACGCGCTGGCGACCAAGGCGACGCGCGGCTCGGTGGACATCTACCGGCTGATCGGGTCGACCAAGCCGCTGTCGCGCTATGCGTCGCGCAACGCCGCCGACATGCTGCTCGGGCCGACCGCCGGCAAGATGCAGTCGGTGTTCCAGGTGACCGGGGCGGCCGCGACCGGCGACTGGTCGGCCGCCGATACCTCGGCGCTGCGGCGGATGACGGCGCTGCAGAATGTGTTCTGGCTAAGAGGCCTGCTGAACAAGGTCGAGGCCGGGGTCAACGCCAAACTGGGGATCGAGTGATGCGCGACCCGCGCCTGATCCTGGCCGCGATGGCGGTCCTCGCCCTCGCCGCGCTGGCGCTCGATCTGGCGGGGTATTTCTAGGTCCGGGCGCTCTGTGCGTTGCCGGATCGTTGCCGCCCGCCGCATCGTCTACGCACGCAAAGCGTCGGCGAGGCTGCGGGTGCCAGACCCTAGCGTCTATCGAGTGCCCACCTCGCCGTGAAAATAGGTGCGCCCGCAAGAGTGTTGCTCCTCCGCGGGCGCCGATCGGGGTCAATCTGGGACCGAAGACCCTGACCGTTGGATGCTGATGTAAACCGTATTTACATCGCCCGCAACGGCCTGCCGAGATGCTTCCCAGAAAATAGCGACGCGGCCCGGCGTGATCCGGGGGAGAAGCGCGGGGCTTACCCCGGCCCGGGCAAATGCGCGACGGCGCTATGCCCGCATCCAGGACTTGAACGGCGATATCCTCTGCATGGGCTCATGCAGGCCGGCGGCTGGCCCCCGATACAGGGCATCCTGGGTATACGCGCTACCGTCTCCCCATCACCGCTTGGCTCTCTCAGCCGGGATAGCGGGGGGAGGGCTGCGCCCGCTCCCCGTGCGTTGCCGGTTGTCCACCGGTCGGGCGACGGTCGGCCCGCCATGGCCGAGCACATCAAGATCGACGACATCTCGCCCGACGTGACCTACATCGTCGGCGCCTCGCCGCAGTCCGTGTTCTCCATCCCCTTCCCGGTCTTCGACGACACCGACCTGATCGTGACCATCGACGGCACGGTCATGACGCTGACGACGCATTACACGGTCACCGGCGCAGGCCTGACCCCGCCCAGCGCCGCCGCCGTCACGCTGGTCGCGGCGGTCGCCAACAGCACCGTCGAGATCGCGCGCGACGTCCCGATCAGGCGCATCACCGACTTTCCCGATTCCGGCCCGCTCCAGGTCCCGGCGCTGAACACCGAATTGGACCGGCTCGTCGCCATCGTGCAGCAGATCAAGGACCTTGCCGACGAGACGCCCGACCTCGTGGAGGCCACGCTGGAGCAGGTGAACGCCGCGCTCGCCTCGATTCAGGCGCAGGTCGATCCGAACGCCGCCACCGTGTTGTTCACGACGCGGGGCGCCCTCGCCGCCGCGGCGCCCGGCGTCAACGTCCAGTACGCGGTGATCCGCGGCTACTACGCCATCGGCGACCTCGGCGCAGGCCTGTACAAGCGCCTCGCCGCGGCGCCGGGGAGCCCCGACCTCTGGCACGTGCAGACCCTCAACGGCGTATGGTTCGAACTGCTGACCGAGCACGGCGCGATCCGGCCGCAGCAGCTCGGCGCCAAGGGCGACGGCGCCAATAACGACGGCCCGGCGATCGACGCCGCGTTCCGCAACTGGGCCACGGTCCGGTTCCCGGCCGGCACCTACAAGAAGGACAACAGCTTCACCATCGCCTCGGGCCGGGTCATGGAGCTCGAGCGCGATGTGGCGTTCGCCGGCGCCGGCGTGATCACGAACAACGGCGCGCTGGGGGTCCCGCAGCCGCACACCTGGGTGAGCACGATCCCCTATCCGGCCAGCTTCCGCGTGTTCGGCTCCGACAAGGTGGAATTCCGGGCGCTCGCCGCCAGCACCGGCGTCGATCCGGTTGTCGAAAGGGCGACGGCGGACGCCGGCGGCGCGGCGCAGAGCAAGTGGTTCGAGTACAGCCTCCAGTTCGGCAACAACCGCAATCCGCTCCTGCAACTGGCCCGGGCCGGGTTCGGCGGCGACAATACCAAGTCCGAGAACATCGGCTACTTCGCTTCCGAGGGAGAGATGTTCCTCGGGCCGGGCTGGCGGCCCGACATCGCACTGGCGACGAACAGCGCGCTCAACATGTTCCGGCGGAAGGACCACATCCGCTTCAATCAGCGACTGTGGAACGGCGCGCAGGACCCTCACCAGGCGATGACATGGAGCCAGATCGGCGGGGCCGGTGCATCGGCGTCGATCTTCCTCACCGGCTCCACCTCGCCGGAACTGCTGGTCGAGACGGGCGCGACCAGCGGCCGCGGTGTGCGTCTCGACGCGACCTATTCGCCGTTGTTCCCGGGTGCCGCGCATTCGGCGCACTGGTTTTTCCGGCTCGGGCAGAGCACCAACCAGTACATCGAGTTCGGCATCGCGAGCATCAGCGCCGGCACGGTGGACGTCAATAATCGCTGCTATTTCTCGCGCCTCGACACCGGGTCGCAAGGCCTCTGGGGGATAAATGCGGTCAGTGGCGGAGCGGCGCAGTTTTTCAACTCGGGCATGCTGACCGGCACGGAGCGCATCCACTTCGCCATCAGCATCATCGGCACGGAGATCACGTTCTGGATCGGCTCGGTGACGGGCGAATTCCCGCCGGGGCAGAACGTGCTGATCGCCCGGAAGACATTCACGGGCGGGTTCAACAGCGCGGTCGTGCACTACCCCTATTTCCGGTTCGAGAACTCCGCGGCCGAAAACAAGCTCTGCTACCACTCTTGGTGGTACATGAACTTCCTGTGAGGACATGGCGATGGCGAAGGATCCCCGCGCCCTGTTCCGCCGCAAGGCGCCGGCAATCATGCGCCGGCTGATGGACGAATTCGGTCTCGACGCGGAAGGCGCGGCCGCCGTGCTCGGCAACCTCGGCCACGAATCCGGCGGCTTCCGGTTTTTGCAGGAGAAGAAGCCGCTGGTGCCGGGCAGCCGCGGCGGATGGGGATGGGCGCAATGGACCGGGCCGCGCCGGCGCGCATTCGAAGCATGGATCGAAGCGCGCGGCCTCGATCCCGCGTCCGACGCGGCGAATTACGGCTTTCTGGCCTACGAACTGCGCGGCCCGGAGGCGCGGGCGATCCCGGCGGTGCGGCGTGCGCGCGGCCTGGCCGGCAAGGTGAAGGCGTTCGAGGCCTCGTTCGAGCGGGCGGGCGTGAAGCACTACCCCTCCCGCGAGCGGTGGGCGTCCGTGGCGCTGGCGGCGTTCGAGGCTGCGGAGGACCGGGGCAAAAACGACTCACCAGCGGGCTCCTCTGGCCCGCCTGACGGCCATCGGCCGCCGCACGGCCAGCAGTCCGACGAAATCCGCGAGGTGCAGCGCCTGCTGGACGGATTCGGATACCACGAGGTCGGCGAGATCGATGGCAAGTGGGGCGGCCGGACCGCCGGCGCCATCGCCGCCTTCCGGAACGACCGCGGGCTGCCCGGGGAGCCACGCATCGACGACGCGCTGGTCGCCGAGATGGAGAAGGCGCACCGCGAGGGCTGGCGGCGGCCGATCGCCGAGACCCGGAGGGAGAAGACCGCCGACGACATCGCGCCGAGGGTCGAGACCGTGCGCGAAACCGCGTGGTCGCGGCTGTGGGCCAAGCTGCTCGCCATCCCCGGCGCGATCGTCGCCTTCTTCTCGGCCATGATCGACAACCTGGACGCGGCCCGGGAGAAGGTGCAGCCGGTCCTGGACGTGCTCGGCACTGTGCCGCCGTGGCTGTGGGCGCTGCTGGTTACCGGCGCCGGCGTCATGATCTGGCGCAGTCAGCGCAAGGCGGAGCGCGCCACGGTCGAGCTCTACCGCGAAGGGCGGTTGGTGTCGTGATCGCGGGCGCCGCGGCGTTCCTGCTCAGCCCGGTCGGACGGATCGTCGGGATCGGCGTGCTCGCCGCCGTCGTCGCCGGCGGGATCTGGAAGGCCGGGTACAACTATGCGTCCCGCGCCTGTCAGGCGGCGGCGCTGCGGGCCGATCTCGCGGCGGCGCGGCAGGATCTGGACGCGGCGCGGCGGGCGGAGGCCGCGGCGCGGGCCGCGGCGGATGACCTCGAAAAGCAGAAGGAGGCGGACGATGAAGCGCGACGGCGGCTCGAGGCCGAGATCGCGAAGCGCCCGGAAGGCGCTCGTTGCGGCCTGTCTCACGACGATGCTGAGCGCCTGCGCTAGCCAGCCGGCGCGCGAGCCGCTGACCCGGCAGCTTCCGGCCGAGCCGGGGTTCGCGCGGCCGGTCGCCGTCCCCGACCCGCGCGCCGGGGAATCCGCGATCCTGGTGGCGCAGCGCGAGCGGCAGGGCCGCAAGCGCGCGAACGCCGTGATCGATCAGTTCCGGCGCTGGTACCGAGGCGTGCGGCAGAGCTACGGCGCAAAGGAGTAGACGAGCGGGACGCCGCCGCGCGGGAACGCGACGACGCCCCTGACCACCACGCGGGAAGAAAGGTCCCTCATGATGGCTGCGAGCGAGGCAAACACGGGTGTGGTTAAGAGGTTCCAAACAAGGGCGAGGCCGAGCCGTTGTGGCCACCGATAAACTACGAAGTGAACCTGACCACGCTGTTCGTCTTCGGGGCGGGCGCGATCACGTTCTACGTGGGCGTGCTGCGGATGCGCGACACCATGCGCGACATCCAGAAGGCGGTGGAGCACTGGAAACTGTCGTTCCTCGCGCTGCAAGCGGAGCATAAGGTGTTCAAGGAAGACGTGATCAAGGACTACGTGCGCCGGCAGGACTTCGATCCGGTCGTGCAGCAGCTGTTCGACAAGATCGACCAGAACAACCGCGACCAGCTCGCCGCGATCAATCGGATTTATGATCGTCTGCTCGACGACGCGAAGGACGACCGGCGGCCGGCGCCTCGTCGCTGATTGTGCGTTGCCGGGCCGGGCGGAGTGGCGCAGGGTGGCGGCGTTCCTCCTGTCCACCTGTGTCGGGCCCGCCGGGGCGACTCGGCGGGCCTTCTTTATGCGCGGGGTGATGACTGATCAAGAGCGGATACAGCGTCGTTGTAGGCGTCACGCAGCTTTTCTGGCGCTCGGAATTCGAGGTGGTCGAGCACTTCGTCTGCGGCAAGCAGCGCCCATCCGGGACAGCCGTCCCTCTCGCACGCGCAGGGGAGGGCGATCTTGGTTTTCCCGCGCACTTCCAGCAGGCCAAGTTCTGCCCAGTCGGTCGGAATGCCGGACGAAGCGGCGTAATCCCGGATGAACTCGGCGCGCGTCATTTGTTCAATCCTCAGATATCGCTCGGCCGCTCATCTGTGCGTAGGGCATCCACCATGCGGTTGACCAGGATTCCGCCGAGCGCAATCTTTCGCGCCGTGGTCAAGTCCGGGTCGCCGTAGAGAAAATGCTGCCTGCCGACCTCTATCAAGCCATCGTAGTCGAGCCGCCCGGCTTGGAAGCCCCAAGGTCCGAGATACATCTTGATCTTGCTCGCATACCGCTCCATGGCCTATTTACCTTCGTCTACTCGCTCACCGTCAGCGCGCAGGAGTTTCATGATCGTCTTGGCTCCCCATCGCGCCAGATACTCCGTCTCGGTGTAACTGGATTGGCAGCGGCCAGCCGAATGGGCCAGCCCGAGCAACAATTCGGCCATCTCTGCCGG
>JADLCW010000447.1 GCA_020847015.1 Thermomicrobiales bacterium
CGCGGGGTGACCCGCTCGGCCGCCTATCTGTTCCTGCTGCCGGTGGTCACCGGCATCTTCTCCGCGTGGCTCATCGGCGAGCGCTTTGGACCGCTCCAGATCGCCGGCGCGGCGCTGGTGTTGGGCGTCACCGCGCTGGTGCGGTTGATCTGCATGCGCGCGGCCCGACGGGCGACGGCGGTGCGGATCGTCGCGGCCGCGGAGACCGCCGAGCTGGCCGAGGCGACGGCGACCCGCTCGTAGCGGAGGAGGAGGAGCCGATGGGCTACGCGATCCGGGTCGAACCGGGCGCGGCGGTCGATTTGGCGGCGATCGAGCCGCGGCAGGATGGCGGGCTGAGCAAATCCGACGGCCAGAAGCGCTTCGCCGCGCTGGCCGCCGAACTCGGCGCATTGCAGGAGCTGCTCTATGCCGCCGGCAAGCAGGGTCTGCTGGTCGTGTTGCAAGGGATGGACACCAGCGGCAAGGACGGCGCGATCCGCCACGTGTTCGCGCGGATGGATCCGCAGGGCGTGCAGGTAGCGCCGTTTCGCGCGCCGACGCCGGATGAGCTGGCTCACGACTTCCTGTGGCGGGTGCACCCCCACGCGCCGGCGCGGGGCATGGCGGCGGTGTTCAACCGCTCGCACTACGAAGCGGTGATCGTCGAGCGCGTGCGGGAGTTGACCCCGGAGCGGATCTGGCGGCAGCGCTACGCGCAGATCAACGCCTTCGAGTCGCTGCTGACCGACAACGCGACCATCATCGTCAAATTCTTCCTGCATATCAGCAAAGCGGAGCAGCAGGAGCGGCTGCTGGCGCGCGAGGCGGACCCCGCCAAGGCGTGGAAGCTGAGCGCCGGCGACTGGGCCGACCGACGCCGCTGGGATGATTACCAGCGCGCCTGGCAGGACGCGCTGTCGCGCTGCTCCACCACCGCCGCGCCGTGGTGGATCGTGCCGGCCGATCGCAAGTGGTTCCGCAATCTGGCGATGGCCGAGGTGCTGGTGGAGCGGTTGCAGCCGCTCGCGGACGACTGGCGGGCGGACCTGCGCCAGCGCGGCGCGCGGGAGTTGGCGGCGATTCAGGCGGAGCGGATGGGGGAGCGAACGGAGACGAGGAGTCGGCACGCGGGAGGCGGCCGCTGAATCTGGGTCGCCGCCGCGCCACGAGCGCCGAGCATCGACGCGGCGCGGTCGCCGCCATGAGCGCCGCGCGCGATCCGGGTCCCGGTTCAGCGGCCCGCGGCGGCCGAAGCGGCGGCGACCACGATGCGCCGCACGGCGTCCCACGACGGAGCGGCGGGTTCGACCAGCATGTGACCGCCCGGCACTTCCAGCAAGGCGAGCGGACCGCCCAGCCGCAGCGCCAGCAGCCGGGTGTGCGCGGGCAACGTGGTGGTGTCGGCGACCCCCTGCACGATGGTGGTCGGGGCGCGCACCTTGCGGGCCGACGCCGCGGCCATGCGGCCGATCCGCCGCACCTCGTTCAGCGTGCGCGTGGGAATGGTCGTTTCGACGCGCAGGCGCGACTGGATCGCGGGATCGTCGAGATTGAGCGCGGGAGCCAATTCGCCGAACATCTGGCGGGTGCCGGGGTCGGCGAAGTCGGCATTGGCGAAGGGGCGGAACTCCTTCACCACCTCCTTCAGCGCCGGCAGCGCCGCCGCGCGCGGATCGGCAAAGCGCCAGTGCGGCGCCAGCAGCACCAGCGCGTCCGGCGCGCCGCCTTTGGCCGCCAGCGCCAGGGCGACCGCGCCGCCCATCGAGTAGCCGACCAACACCGTGCGCCGGGCCGCCTTGCGCGTTTCGGCCCAGGCGTCGCTGGCGGCGCGCAGCCACGCTTCGGCGCGCACCACGCCCAGCGACCCGACATCCGGGCCGAACCCGGGCAGCAAGGCGCCGCGGGCGCTGACCCCGGCGGCGGCCAGCGATTCGGCCAAGGGGCGCATCTCCTTGGGCGTGCCGAGAAACCCGGGGATGAGCAGGGCGTGGGTGTCGCCCGCGGCCAGGAGAAATGGTTGATGCTGGGCGTCCGGGTAGAGTTCGAGATCGGTCATCGTGGGGAGTCCTCCGGGGGTCGGCGCCGCGGGCGGGCGGCGCGCCGCGCCAACCGAATCGCATGCAGCCTACCAAGACCCGGCGGCGGCGAGCGAATCGGGCCGGCATGCGGCAATCGGTGTGCTACCCTCGCGCCGAATGCATGGACGAGCAATTCGGGAGCGACGTGTGGACGGCATCAGCGAGATCGTGCGAAGCGTAGACCGTCGCTTCTGGGTGCTGATCGGGTTGTGCATCGCGCTCGTCTACACCATTCAGGCGGTCGAAGGCGCGGTGGAAGGGTTTTGGCCCCACCAGCGGCGCGCCTCGCGCATGGCTCCGGGAGCGCGGGCGGTGATGGGCGCCTGGTCGTGGGTGGCGCTGCTGTTGCTGCCGGGCATGCTGCTGGCGGTGCTCAATGCCGGGATCGTGCTGCTGCGCGATCTGCACTTCTCCCAGCTGCAGATCCTCGGCGGGTTGTTTCTGGCCGTGGCCTGGCTGGTGTTCGTGCTGGTCAGTCTCGATGCGTTCGGCATCGGTCGCTTCATGGGGCAGGTCGGTCCGGCCGGTCCCGCCGCGCTGATGGGCATGCTGCTGGTGGGCGATGTCTTGCTGCTGATCGCGCTGCTCGACATTTTGCCCGGGCTGGACGCGCTGCGAGACGCGTTGCCTGACGCCGGCTCCTGGTTCTGATGGCCCCACACATGCGCGGGTTCCGAACGCGGTAAGCTATGAGTCGATTCGGGGCGTTCGCCCCGTCGATGCGATCACCGAGGTCGACGCCTGGCGTGGACACCCCCGACAGCCATCCAGCGACCCCGCCGCCGCTGCGACAGCCGCGTCCCGCCCACCGGCCGCGCGCGGTGCAGCGCACGGTGGTGCGCCCGACGAGTCCGCTGGAGACGGCGCTGCCCGCGGCGCTCGCGGCTCCGCTCGTGCCGGCGATCGCGGAGCAGCCGCCGGTTCCCGCGCTGGCGCCCGCTCAGACTCCGGCGCGGCGGCGACCCCGCACGCGGCCGGCCCGCTTGCTGGACGACGAGCAGTTCCGCGCCTTCTGGCTGGCCCGGCTCGTCTCCGGTTCGGCGCAAGGCGCGCTGCTCTACGCCTTCCTGCTGCTGGTGGCCGACCAGACCGACCGCGCCACGTTCAATTCGATCTTCGTCATCTGCGCCATCATCCCGACCATCGTGTTCGGGTTGCCGGGCGGCATCGTGGTGGACGCCTTCCCCCGGCGGGGCATGCTGATCGGGTTGAATCTGCTGCGCTTCGGGTTTGCGGTGGCGCTGGTGCTCTCGCCGCCGACGCTGCCCGGCATCTTCGCCGCGGTGATCGGGCTGTGGACCATCCAGCAGTTCTACGCCCCGGCCGAAAGCGCCGCGCTGATCGGCTTGATTCCCCGCGCTCGCCTCACCGACGCGCAAGCGCTCTCCAACTTCGCCGGCACGCTGTCCCAACTGGTCGGGCTGGCCATTCTCGCTCCGCTCATGCTCAAAACCACCGGACCGCGCCCGCTCTACGCCGTCTGCGCGGCGCTCTGGTTCGTGGCCGCCGGCATGGCGGCGCTGTTGCCGCCCATCGACGACCACCTGCGCACGGCGGTGGCGCGGCGGCCGTCGTGGCGGACGCTGATCGAGACCTGGCGCTCCATCCGCCGCAATCCGCTGATGAGCCGCGCGCTCGCCGCCGATGTGCTGGTGGGAATCGGCATGAGTTCACTGCTAGTGATCATGCCGCTCTATCTCAAGCGGGTGCTGGGCACGCCGGCCGAGAACACCGTGTTCGTGTTCGCTCCGGCGTCGGTGGGGTTGGTGCTGGGGTTGCGGTTGGCGCCCGGCATCGGGCGGCGGCTGGGAGATCAGCGGGTCGCCACGCTGGGGTTGGCCGGGTTCGCCGTCTGCGTGGCGCTGCTGGGGTTTGTGGGCGATCTGCGGGCGCTGGCCAACGACGGGTTGCGGTTGCCGCTGGATGGGTTCGCCGATCTGGTGCGCATCCCCGCGCCGGTGCTGTTGACGATGCTCATCTCGGTGCCGGCCGGGTTCTGCTCGGCGGTGGTGGGGGTGACGGCGCGGGCGTTGCTGCTGGCGCATACACCCGGTCCGCGGCGCGGTCAGACCATCGCCACCGTGACCCTGATGACTGCGGTCGGGGCGCTGCTGCCGACCTTGCTGGCCGGGGTGGCGGCCGATCTGTTCGGGGTGGAGCGGATCGCGGTGGCCATCGCGGTGGCCATCGCCGCCGGCGGGTTCGCCGCCCAGATGGCGACGCCGGCGATGCCGCTGGCGAGCCCGGCCGCCTCGCGCCGCGGCGCGGGGTGAGCCGCTACTCGGCGACGATCCGCACGCGGCGGTAGCGCTTCTTGCCGGCGCGCAGCAGCGCCGCGTCGCCGCTCGGC
>JADLCW010000448.1 GCA_020847015.1 Thermomicrobiales bacterium
CGGTCCATCTCCAGACCGCGCTCGGTCAGCGGCAGCATCATCTCGGTGTCATCGGTCACCTCGCCTGGTTCCAGACGAAGCCAGCCGCGCCGCACAGCCCGCCGGGATCGTCTCGCGCAACCCCTGCGCGGAACTGAAACTCGACCGCCCGCCACAAGCGCATCGCCGCATCCTGCCTCCAGCAGCGCCCCTGCCGAGCAGCTCCGCGGACGATCGCCGGCGCCCATCTTGCCGCGCCCCCGCTCCCCGATTGGTCTCGCAGTCGGCCGCCATCCCCTCGGCGCCGCACTACTCCTCCTCGCTGGCCGCGTCTTCATCGTAGGGGGGAAACTTGAACGCCATACCTCGATCCAGCAGCCCGCCGTATCCCAGATCCGCCAACTCGTCGATATCCACGCGCGCGCCGCTCATCACCGTGGGCAGCACCAGATCGGCCACCGACGCCTTCGCGTACATGCCGCAGGAGGCCAGATTGACCACTGGCGTTTCGTCGAGATAGGCCATCCAGAACATGCTGCCCGGGTGCACTGGCGCTCCGAAGCGGACCATCTCCGCCCCCATTCGCTGCAACGCCGCCAGCGCCGGGTCCAGCGGGTCGATCGTGTTGCCGCCCGCCGATAAAATCACATCGGCCCCGTCGGCGCGTAATGCCGCGACCGCCTCGCCGACCGCGTCCGCCTCCGGCGGAACCTCCACGAAGCGCAACACCCGCGCCCCGTACCATCCCATCTTGCGCGTCACGATGTCGCGGAATCGCTGCCGGACGCGATCCGACATTCCCTCGCTGGAGATTACCCCGACGACCAGGGGCTGGAATGGCGCGACCTGCACGATCGGTTCACCGGCGGCGATTCGCTCCGCTGCGACAAGCGCCGATTCCGGCGTCGCCACCGGCGTGATTTTCACGCCGGTCACGACCTTGCCCGGCACAGTCGCCACACGATTGTGCAGTGTGAACACGGCCATGCCCGGCACCCGGTTGATCGCCCGCAGCCGATCGACATCCACCCGCACCTGCCCCTTGTGGGCGGCCACCAGGTTGTAGCGGCTCTGCGACGGCCCGCGCCGCTCCAGACCCGGTCCCGCGACGGCCGCCGCCAACCGTAGCGCGGCCTGATCCTCGTGAATTTCGCCCGGCTCCAACTGCACGGCATGGATCGGCTCGTCCAGCTCGGCAAGCGTCGCCGCATCTTCGGCGGTCAGCCGATGGCCCTTGGCGAACCGCTTCTTGCCGCCGGCGCGGGCATCCTCGGCGAGCACCGCGCCGACCAGCAGATCGCGGTCGGGCAGCGCCGCCGGATCGATGATGAGGGGTTTCATGCATCGCCTCCTGCACTCGCATCCGCAGCGGGTTGCCCCGGCAATTTCGGCGCAACACTCAGAGTGGGCCCGGCCCGATGCTTGCCGCCGCTCCACCGGGACTTCCCCCGCGCATTGACGTCAGCCACACCGAGGCAGCAGGGTCGGCGTTGTGGGCACATCGACCCTGCCGGAGCGGCGGCGCACTTCCTGCTGATCGGCAGGGCAACCGGCGCGGCAAGCGCCCGGTGTGATGCGAGGAGTCGTCCGTGAGCGAACACTGCAGCCACTTCAGCCAGATCCGTGATGTCACGCCAAGCGCTCAGGGTTGCGAGGAGTGCCTGAAAACCGGCGACACGTGGGTCCATCTGCGCATCTGCCGCACCTGCGGTCATGTCGGGTGCTGCGACTCCTCCAAAAACAAGCATGCCACCAAGCACTTCCACGCCACCAGCCACCCCATTATCCAGTCGTTCGAGCCGGGCGAGGATTGGTTCTGGTGCTATATCGACGAGGTCATGATGTCGCCGGTTTGAATCGTCGCACGGCCGTCCCGAATCGACGCGCGAACGTACGCAGGAGAACCCCGGTGGCCTTCGATCCGCGCGACGTCAGCACGATTCCCCTCGGCACGCCGGTGATCGCCTTCGACGGCAACCCGCTGGGCCGCGTGCGCGAAACTCATCCGCACTATCTTCTGGTCGCTCCAGAAGGCCAACACGACGCCTTCGAGGTTCCGGTCCAGTCGATCCTGAGTTTCACCGACGGCCGTCTCCAGGTCCATGTCAATCCGTGGTCGTCATCCACGGTCGACGACGAGGAGACGGCGCATCGGCTGGATGAAGAGCACCCGTAGCGATGCGAACGGCGTTGCGGCGCGCTACCCGATCGAGCTCTGAATCTTCGCCGCCAGCGCCTCGCCCAGACGCTGATGCTGGTCGGCATCGAAGTGGATCCCGTCCAGCTCGCTGCTGACGGCGGCCGAGCCGGCGTCGAAGAATTCCAATCCGTACCAACCCGCTGCCCGTCGGTAATACTCGGCAAACTGGCGCGACTTCTCGAACGCGCCCTCGAACATCAGATCGTACTGGGTCAAGGTGGTGGTCGGCGGCGGTGCGATCAGCAAGATCACCGCCGGCGCGCTCTCCGCATTGACTGCCAACCGCTTCGCCATCGCCCCCAGCTCGCCCGCACTTTGGGCGATGTCGCTCGCATTGAGCCGGAACCGCGCCTTCAGATCGTTCGTACCCAACATGATCGTCATCAGGTCGATCGGATTGTGCGATTCGACGATCGGCAACAAGGTGGTCAGGCCGTTGCGTCCCAATTCGATCGGGTCGTCCCAGCGGGTTGTCCGCCCGTTCAGTCCTTCTTCGATCACCCGGTAGCCATCGCCCAACACGCGCGCGACCACGCCCGGCCAGCGCACCTCCGGCGCGAAGCGGCCGGTTCCGTCCGGCTTGGCCCCGTACGTGTTCGAGTCTCCATAACACAGCACCGTCTTTGCCAAGACCCTTTCCTCCATAGGTCGCTCAGCCATGCGTCCACCCCGGCATCATACGCCGCCGGCCATGCTGCACGAAGCCATCTTCCCGCGGGTCAGGCGACCTCTTGGACGCACAAACGCCCCCCTCCCCAAGCGAGGGGGGTGCCGCGTCGAGCGAGATCGGCTTACGCCGTTTCGGCGTAGGGAATCTCGGCGTCGTTGACGCTCATCAGCAGTGGGCGCGAGCGGTTGTTGATCACGTTCGCATCCACCACGCACTTGCGCACGCTCTCCAGCGAGGGGATTTCGTACATCACGTCGAGGAGCACTTCCTCGATCGTGGTGCGCAACCCGCGGGCGCCGGTGCGGCGCTCCTCGGCCTGCTTCGCCGTCGCTGCCAGCGCATCGTCCGTGAAAATCAGATCGACATCGTCGAGGGCGAAGAACTTCTGATACTGCTTGACCACCGCGTTGCGCGGCTCCACCAAAATCCGCATCAGATCGTCGCGGGAGAGTTGGTCGAGCGCCACGGTGACCGGCAGTCGGCCGACGAACTCAGGGATTAGCCCGTACTTCAGCAGATCGTCGTGGGTGACATGCTGAAGGACGTTGGCCTCGTCCACTTTTTCACCATCGGCGGCTCCGAAGCCGATCGGAGCCTGCTTGCCAATGCGCTTGGCGACGATGTCGCTCAGTCCCTCAAAGGCCCCACCGCAGATGAACAGGATGTTGCGGGTGTCGATCTGGATGTATTCCTGATGGGGGTGCTTGCGGCCGCTCTGGGGCGGCACGTTGGCGACGGTTCCCTCGATGATCTTCAGCAGCGCCTGCTGCACCCCTTCGCCGGAGACATCGCGGGTGATGCTGGGGTTGTCCGCCTTGCGGGCGATCTTGTCGATCTCGTCGATATAGATGATCCCGGTTTGGGCGCGAGCCACATCGCCGGCCGACTGAATCAGCCGCAACAGGATGTTTTCGACATCCTCGCCGACGTAGCCCGCCTCGGTCAGCGCTGTCGCGTCGGCGATGCTGAACGGCACATCCAGCAGCTTGGCCAGCGTCTGCGCCAGCAGCGTCTTGCCGCAGCCGGTCGGTCCCACGAGCAGAATGTTGCTCTTCTGCAGTTCGACATCGTCCGCCGCTTCCAACCCGGCATTGATGCGCTTGTAGTGGTTGTAGACCGCCACCGAGAGGATCTTCTTGGCGCGATCCTGCCCAATCACGTACTGGTTCAGCTGCTCGTACAACCGGCGCGGTGTCGGAATCCGTGTGAACCCGGGCTCGGCATGCGGCGCAGGCGGCTCCTCTTCCTCGATGATCTCGCGACAGAGCTGCACGCACTCATCACAGATATAGACCTGGTTCGGTCCCGCGATCAGCCGCCGGACCTCTTCCTGGCCCTTGTTGCAAAACGAGCACCGGTAATGCACCCGCC
>JADLCW010000449.1 GCA_020847015.1 Thermomicrobiales bacterium
CCAGTGGCCCGCCGTCTCCGTCTGTATCACACCTGGCGTGCGGCGGCGTTTCAGGTTTCGCGGACCAGCCGAGCCACATACGGCAGATCGCGATACTGCCGCCGCAGCGTGAGACCGTAGCCGACCAGCAAATCGTCCGGAGCCTCGAAGGCCGCGTAGGCGACTGGCACGTCGATCACTCGAGCGCCGGTGCGATCCAGCAGCGCGCACGCCCGCCAATCGTCCGCGCCGTGGCGAGCCAGCCAACCCGACAGAAAACCCAGACTCAATCCGGTGCTCACCACGTCGCTCACCACCAGCACCGGTCGATGGCGCAGCGGTCGCGCCGCGCCGCGCGCCGTCCGCACGCTGGTGATGCCGTCGGCGGCGCGGCAGCGGGTCAGGTCGATGCGATCCATCTCAGCGGACATGCCGAGTTGACTCAGTTCACGCGCCAGCAGCGCTTGCAGACGAACCGACCCCGGCCCCACCGCCAGCAGCACTGGCGGTTTCTGGCCCAACCGGGACCCGAGCCACTCGTCGGCGATCCGCTCTCCCAGTGCATGGACTCGCCGCTCTACATCTCCGGCGGCGATCAATGCGGGACCGAGGCGCTCGATCCCCGCCGGACGCCGTAGCGCCGGGTACGATGCCTGCAAGCGCAGCACATCGCGCCGATACAGTAGTTTGACTCGCACGTTGGGGTATAGCTCGCGTAAACGACGCAACTTGCGATGCTTGCGCGTCACCAGCGGCTGACGCATGGTCGTCAGCTCGACGTAGAGATCGTGATCCGGCAGATAAAAATCGGGCGTGAAAAAGGCGTTGGCGCGCCCATCGTCCGCCCAGTCGAGCGCAAAACTGGTAGGTTCGTAGGCCCAGCGAATCCGGTAGTAGCGAAGCAGCCGCGCGAAGTCGCGCTCCGCCGGGTGGGCGAACTGGCCGTCGTCAGCGCGCAAGATGCGGCGCAGCGACGGAAATGACGGCTGAACGATGCGGCACGCCGTATCGACGCCGTCGCCAGGACCTCCGCGCGCCGGACCCTCCCCTTCGTCCGCGCGTCGGTGGACCATGCCGGACATGACTTCCCCATACCGGACGCCGTTCGGCCGCGCAGGCAAGCCGGAACGCCGAAACCGACCGAATGCCGCTGCATCTTGCGGGGATGTCTCAGTGTGGCACGAGGCGCGATGCGCGACAACGGCCAATCTGGCACCATGAAATTGGACGAATAGTACTGCTTTCGTATTTGAAAATAGCGATATACGCCATTGATAGATTGCCCGGGGACCGGTCGCCCATGACGAATCGGCTCCCGCGGCGTCCGTTCGGGATACTAGTCCTCTACAGTCATATGCCCCGGCGTCACGATCGAAATATGGGTGACGGTGCAGCCGGGTTCGGCCCCGTGCCAGTGGCGCTCGCCGGCCGGGATGAATACGACCTCGCCAGGTCCCACCCGCATTTCCTCCGTCTCCGTGGCGACGATGCCGCGCCCCTCAGTGACGACCAGCACCTGGTCGGTGGTGTGGCGGTGCCAGCGGTTGTGGGCGCCGTCTTCGAAGGTGACCGCCGAAACTCGCAGCAGATCGGCATCGTCTTCGGCGACCAGATTCTGGGTATGGACGTCGCCGACAAAAATGGGCGATGGAGTATGCGCCGCGAACGCTCGGTCGATTTGCACGCGTTTCAAGACCATGATCGACTCCGTGCCCGACCCCGGGGACCGGGCGTACCACGATTGCTCGGAGCAGAATCGCGACCCCGCCCACGATAGCAAGGCGGTGCATGATACTCGTGATGCGCGCTTGCTTCCCAGTGCGACCCATTCTGACCCGGCGCCCGTGCGCCGCCTGAACGTCCGCCGCGCGAGGTTCATCATGCTCAATCTGTCATTCGCTGCTCGCTGCCTGACTCCGGAGGAAGACGCGATCGCCGACCCCGACGAGGTGGACGACGACATCGACGACACGCTCCCGGCCGATCTGTGGTTTCGCCGGCGGGGCCGCCACCGGAGGGCATCGTATACTCCCTTGATGAATGAGGGTTTGTCGCGGGTTTCGTGGTGAAACCCGCCAACCGAGGGGAGCAGTTGCGCCGATGGCGGAGGCCACGAACGAACATCAGTACGATTTGGTCTTGTTGGGCGGCGGCACCGGCGGCTATGTCGCCGCCATCCGCGCCAAGCAGCTCGGGCTCAACGTGGCAGTGGTGGAGGAGTTGAAGCTGGGCGGCACCTGCCTCCACCGCGGCTGCATTCCCACCAAGGCCTTCCTCAAATCCGCCGATGTCCTGGAGCAAGTGAAGACAGCCAGGGAATTCGGCGTCAACATTGGCGGCGACATCGCCTTTGACTATGAAACGGCGCTGGGTCGCTCGATCAAAGTCGTCGACGGTCAATACAAGGGACTGCTCTACCTCTTCGACAAAAAGCACCGCATTCCCGTGTACATGGGCCGCGGTCGGCTCACCGCGCCGACCCGGGTGCAGGTCACGCCCAACGACGGCTCGGCTCCCTTTGAGCTCCAGGCAAACGACGTCATCATCAACACCGGCTCCCGACCGCGCCCGATCGAAGGTGTGCCCTACGACGGCAAGGTGGTCATCAACTCCGACCACGCCGTCGTGCTGGAGCAACTGCCGAAGAGCTTCATCGTGCGCGGCGGCGGCGCCACTGGCGTGGAATGGGCCTCCGCCTACCACCGCTTCGGAGCCAAGGTGACCTTGGTGGGTCGCATCGTGCCGCAAGAGGACCATGAGGTCTCCGAGGCGTTGCTGCGCGCGTTCCAGCGCCAGAAACTGGATGTCATTCCCGACGCCCGGCCGACGGCGGACGATATCGACGTCACCGATGCGGGCGTCACGATGCGGATCAAAGACTCCAAGGGCAAGGAGCGCGTGGTCGAGGCCGAGACGCTGCTGGTCGCCGTCGGGCGGCAGGGCAACATCGAAGACATCGGACTGGAGGAGGTCGGCATTCGCACCGAGGGCGCGTTCATCCCGGCCGACCCGATGATGCGCACCAACGTCGAGCACGTCTACGCCATCGGCGACATCAATGGACAGCAGATGCTGGCGCACACCGCAGCGCACATGGGCATCATCGCAGCGGAGCATATCGCCGGACTTAACCCCTACCCGCTGGATATCCTCAACTCTCCGTCCTGCACCTACTGCATGCCGGAGATCGGCAGCGTGGGGCTGACCCAGCGCGAGGCGGAGAAGCTGGGTCACACGGTGAAGATCGGCAAGTTCCCGATGCGGCCCAACGCCAAGGCGGTGATCGAGGGGCACCCGGACGGCTTCACCAAGATGGTGGCCGACGCCGAGAGCGATGATCTGCTGGGGTTGCACATTATCGGTCCGCACGCCACCGAGCTGATTGCCGAGGCGGCGCTGGGGCGACTGCTGCAAACCACGCCGCAGGAGATCGCCATGGCGGTCCACCCCCACCCGACCGTCTCCGAGGTGATCGGCGAGGCGGCGATGGATCTGCTCGGCCACGCGATCCACATCTAGCGGTCCGTACGCAACCAACGAACGCGTCGGGGTGGAACGCCCCGGCGCGCGCTCTCACGATTGCCCGATCGCGCTCAGATTACGCCGGCGCGCAATGCCTTCCACGCCTCGATGATGCGGCGGTCGTGAGGGAAAGCCAGTTCCGGCAGATCGTCCGGGGCGAACCAGCCGACGTCCACCAGATCGTCGGCGGCAATCGGCTCGCCGCGAAAATCGCGCGCCGAGTAGACCGCCAGCACCACCGTTTCACCCTCGGATGAGAGTAGCGCCAGCAGCGGCCCCAACCGGACATCCAGCCTGACTTCCTCGCGGACTTCGCGCCGCGCCGCTGCTTCCACCTCTTCGCCCCGCTCCACGAACCCCGCTGGGAAGCTCCAACGCCCCGCTTCGCGCGCGCCCGGTCCCCGTCTCCCGAGCAGCAGCTTCCCTTGCCGTTCGATCAGCACCGCCGCCGCCAACTTGGGATCGAGATAGGTGACAGCTCCGCAGCCGAGACAAACCGGTCGGTCGCGTCCGTCGATCGCGCGCAATTCAGTTGCTGCCCCGCAGCGTTGGCAGAACACCGGCTCCATGGGCGCCTCCCGCGCCGGGCGGCGGGAGTCTTCCGCTGCCCGATCCTCCCCTACGGTCGCAACCCGAGCGACACCCATGGGTTGGGCGTCGGTCCCATCGGAATCTCGATCAGGGTCGGCTCTTCGGCGGCGATCGCCTCGGTCAGCGATCGCTCCAGCGCGGTTGGGCTGTCGGCTCGCCGTCCGACGACGCCGAACGCTTCTGCCAGCTTGACGAAATCAGGGTTGCGCAAATCCGAGGCAATGGTGCGCCCTTCGAATTGCTCGTGCTGGATGCGGCGCACGTTGCCGAAGGCGCCGTCGTTGAACACCAGCACGACGGCCGGGATCTCGTGGCGAGCCATGGTCGACAGTTCGTTCAGGCAGAAACCGAAACCGCCGTCGCCGTTGATCGACACGACCGGGACATCGGGCCGCGCGACCTTGGCTCCCAGCGCGGTCGGGAACCCGTAGCCGAGGGTGCCCTGGTAGCCTGGGGTGAGGTAGGTCCGCGGCGCATAAACCGGGAACGCCAGATTGGCCCAGTAGCCGATCTGGGTCATCTCGGAGACGAAAATTCCCTCATCGGGCAGCGCTCGTCGGATCGCCATCGCGTAGTCTGCTTGCGGAGCCACCGCAAGCGTCCGCTCGGTCACCCGGCGCTGCAGATCGCGCAGGTCGCCCTCACGCGAAACAGGGGCAACTCCGGCGCGCTCGACCAGATCGGCGAGGGCTGCCAGTCCGGCTGCGGCGTCAGCCTCGATGGCGATGGTCGGCGGGAAGTTGCGTCCAATCTCCTCCGGGTCGATGTCCATCTGGATCACCGCCCGACCGGGTTGCAATCCCCAATGGGCGGTGGCCGGGTCGACGAAGCGGGTGCCGACCGCGAGAATCACATCAGCGTCCGGCAGCAACTCCATCGCGCCGATTGGCGTGTGCGCCAGATAATGGCGGTCGGAGAGCGCGCCTTTCCCGTTGGTGGTCATCACCACCGGGGCTTGCAGCAGTTCCGCCAGTTGGCGCAACTCCTCCCAGGCTTCACCGCGAATCACGCCGCCCCCAGCCCAGATCAGCGGTCTTCTGGCCTCGGCCAGCAGTGCCGCTGCCTGCTCCAGGCGTTCCGGATCACCAGCGCGGCGCGCGGGCAGCGCGGATGGCGGCAGGAGTGCAACCTCGGCGGACGCAAAAAGAGTGTCCGGCGGGATTTCGATCTCCACTGGCCGCTGCCGGCCGGCACGGATTTCGGTGAAGGCGTCGTGCACCAGCGCCGGCACAGCCGTCGGCTCGGTGGCCCGCGCCGCCCACTTGGTCACTGAGCGGATCATGCCGAGTTGATTGGGAATCTCGTGCAGCAGTCCGCGCCCGAACTCGATCAGATCCGACTGGATTTGCCCGGTGACGCACAACACCGGCGAGTTGCAGGCATAGGCGGTGGAGAGCGCGGCGGCCGCATTGAGCAGTCCTGGACCGGGCACCACCAGGAACGTCCCGACTTCGCCCGTGGCGCGGGCATAACCGTCGGCCATGTAGGCCGCGCCCTGCTCGTGGCGGGTGTGAACCACGCGCACCCGGTCAGCTGCGGCGTAAAGCGCGTCGAAGGCTCCGTCGAGCTGAACTCCCGGCAGCCCGAAGATCGTGTGAATCCCGTTGCCGATCAGCGACTCGACCAGTGCTTCGCCGCCGGTCATAGTCCGTGCTTCCCGGGCGACCGCGTCGTCAACCCGCTCCTTTGCCTGAACCACCCAGCGCCTCCGTGCATCACGCGGCGGATTGCTCTGCGCCGCTGCGTCTTCGCGAATCAAGGGTCAATTGTACGTCGGGCGCACCGGTCGCGGACGCACTTCGCTCGACGACCGGACGACCGACCGAACAAGAACCCGGTGCTGATCCCGATCGTCCGAACCACCCGCGTCCCCCGCTCGGTACCGGCGCGCTGCCGCCAGGAACGCACGTGCGGGCTGCGGCGGATTGCCGATTCTGTGATTTCGCTTTGGCGTTACGTCCGATGAGCGGTGTTTCGTCCCCGAACGCTGATGTCGCGCTCGGCGCCGCACTGGTTCCGCTCTTCGTCGTGATGCGCCGCGCCCTATCCATTTCATCTTGACACATACTCGAAGCCGGTTATGATAAACATATATTCGTTTCATCGAGAGAGGTCGCATGTGCCGTATCCATCGCATCCTCGCGCTTGGCCTGGGCACGGTGTTCGCCCTGCTTGGGCCAATCGCCGCGACCGCGCAAGAGACCGTGGTCAGCGCATTCATCCGCAGCGGAGAGTGCGCCAAGCCAGGCATGGTTGTCGCCAATCTCACCCCGGCGACGCTCCCCGACGGCCCGGCCGTCGGCAACACGGCAGCCCCGGTCGCCGTTCAATCCTTCACCGTCGCCCCCGTGGCGTCCGCAGCGATCTTTGGCGCGCC
>JADLCW010000450.1 GCA_020847015.1 Thermomicrobiales bacterium
AGCGCAACACCAGCGCTGCCGATGTCATCTCGTTTCTCGGCGGCGGCTGCTGGCAGCATGACGTGCCGGCGGTGTGCGACGAGATCAACGGGCGGGCCGAATTCCTGACAGCCTACGGTGGGGACACATACGCCGACCTCGGCAAATATCAGGCAATCTTCGAATTCCAGTCGATGATCGGCGAACTGGTCGGCATGGAGATGGTCAGCGCGCCCGTCTACGACTGGGCGTCGGCCACGACCAGCGCCTTGATGATGGCGTCGCGCATCACCGGTCGCCGCAAAGTCTTGCTGCCGGGCACGATGGCGCGGCAGCGGGTGCGGCATCTGGAGACGGTGGCGCAGGCCTGGCTCGATCCGGTTTTGGTCGGGTTCGATCCGGCCACTGGTCTGATGGATCTCGACGATCTACGCGCCAAGCTCGCGGCAGATGTCGCGGCAGTCTATGTCGAGAACCCGACGTACCTCGGCTCCATCGAGGAGCGGGCGGCGGAGATCGCCGCCATTGCCCACGGCGCAGGTGCGCTGAGCGTGGTCGGAGTGGACGCCTCATCGCTCGGGGTGCTGGCTCCGCCGAGCGACTACGGCGCCGATATCGTCGTCGGCGAAGCGCAACCACTCGGCGTGCATATGTCGTACAGCGGCGGCGCCTGCGGATTCATCGCCTCGCGCGACGATCCGGCCTACGTCATGGAATACCCCTATCTGATGGTCAGCATCGCGCCGGGCCGCGCGGACGGAGAGATCGGCTACGGTTGGTCGACCATGGCGCGCACGTCGTACGACAAGCGCGATACGTCGCCCGACTATACGGGCACCACCCAATGGCTCTGGGGCATCACTGCCGCTGTGTACCTCTCGCTGCTGGGACCGCAAGGGATGCAGGAATTGGGCGAGGGCATCCTCCAGCGCGCCCGCTATGCAGCGGATCGCATCGGCGCCATCGACGGCGTTCGCGCCCCGCTGTTTCACTCGGCCCATTTCAAGGAGTTTGTCGTCAACTTCGATGCGACTGGCAAACGCGTAAGCGAGATCAACACGGCGCTGCGCGATCGCGACATCTTCGGTGGCCACGATCTGAGCGGCGAGTTCCCCCAGTTGGGGCAAAGCGCGCTCTACTGCGTCACCGAAGTGCACACGAAACACGATATCGACCGGCTGGTCACAGCCCTGACGGAGGTGATGGCGTGACGATTCCGAGGCGATTCCACGAGGCCCGATGGGATGAACCGATCGTCATGGAGATGGGCAGTCCTGGCGAGCGCGGCTACTTGCCGCCGGCGGTTGAACCCGAGATCGCGGCGGAAGTCGGCGACGCCGAAGCGCTGATCCCGTCTGCGATGCGCCGCACCGCGGCACCGGCGCTGCCGGAACTCGCCCAACCGACGGTGCTGCGCCATTTCCTGCGGCTCTCGCAGATGACCATGGGCGCGCATGTGACGCCGGACGCGAGTCTGGGCACCTGTACGATGAAGTACAGCCCGCTGGTCAACGAGCAACTGTGCCGGATGCCGGAGATGAGCGATCTGCATCCGTTGCAGGATGATGCGACGACGCAGGGCATCCTCGAGATCGTGCATCGCTTCTCGGAGATGCTCTGCGAAATCTCCGGTATGGATGCGTTCACGTTCCAACCCGGCGGCGGCGCGCAGGGCGTCTTCGCCAACGCCTGCATCATTCGTGCCTATCACGCCGCGCGCGGCGAGGCGGACCAGCGCACGGAGATCATCTCCACTGCGTTCTCGCACCCGGTGGATTGCGCGGCTCCGGCGGTGGCCGGGTTCCGGGTGATCACGCTCATGCCGGGTCCCAATGGGTACGTCGAACTCGACGCGCTGAAAGCGGCGGTGTCCGAGCGGACGGCCGGGCTGATGATGTCCAACCCGGAAGACACCGGCATCTTCAACCCGCATGTGGAGGAGTTCACCCGCATCGTGCACGAGGCGGGCGGACTCTGCGCCTACGACCAGGCCAATGCCAACGGCATTTTGGGCATCACCCGCGCCCGCGAAAGCGGGTTCGATCTGTGTCAGTTCAACCTGCACAAGACCTTTTCGGTGCCGCACGGTTCGACCGGGCCGGCCTGCGGCGCGGCGGGCTGCACGGCCGAACTCGCGAAATACCTGCCGGTTCCGATGGCGGCCTTCGACGGTGAGCGGTATTTCTGGGATTTCGACCGACCCGACAGCATCGGCAAGGTGCGCTCGTTCCTTGGCAATCTGCAAGGCGTTGTGCGCGCCTATGCCTGGACGCTGGCGCACGGCCCCGAGGGGCTGCGTCAGGTCGCCGAGACGGCGGTGCTGAACAACAACTACCTTGCCACGCTCTTGGCCCAGGTTCCCGGAGTGGCGATCCCCTACGGCGGCAATGGCCACCGGCTGCAGGAGGTTCGCTACAGTTGGCAGCCGCTGCTGGAGGAAACAGGAGTCGGCACGGAGGATGTGCGCCGCCGTATCGTCGACTACGGCTTGCAAGGGTACTTCACCAGCCACCACCCGATGCTGGTGCCGGAACCGTTCACCCTGGAACCGAGCGAAAGCTGGTCGCGTGCCGATCTCGATGAGTACGCGGCGGTATTCGAGCAGGTTTCGCGTGAGGCGCACGAAGA
>JADLCW010000451.1 GCA_020847015.1 Thermomicrobiales bacterium
GCCCGCGCGGATCCGATCTGAAAAAAGGCGCGCTGGTGCTGGCGGCTGGTACGACGCTGGGGCCGGCCGAAGTGGGATTGGCGGCCGGGTTGGGATACGCGCGAGTTCCGGTGCGGCGGCAAGCGCGTGCCAGCGTCATCTCGACGGGCGACGAACTGGTCGAACCGGGCGAACCGGTGGGACCGGGGCAGATTCGCGACTCGAATCGTTTTGTGCTGACGACCGCACTACGACAAGCCGGAGCCGAGGTGATCTGGTCGGGCCGCGCCCCGGACGATCGCGAAGCACTGCGCGATCTGCTAATCGAGCGGATCGCCGCCAGCGACCTCGTCGTCACCAGCGGAGGCGTTTCGATGGGGGAGCTGGACTTGGTCAAGCCGCTCCTCGGTGAGTTGGCGACCGTTCATTTCCGCCGCGTGTTCATGAAGCCGGGCAAGCCATTCAATTTCGCAACCAGCGGCCCGACGCTCATTTTTGGGCTGCCGGGCAACCCGGTTTCGGCGCTGGTTTCGTTCGAGATGTTCATCCGCCCGGCGCTGCGGACGATGGCCGGTTGTCTGACCGTCGATCGGCCGCGCGTTCCGGTGCGGCTGGCGGCTCCTGCGCCGCCGAGCGACCGTATTGAAATGCAGCGTGCGGCGGTTCGGGTGAGCAGCGACGGCCGGCTGGTCGCGACGCCGGCGGGGAGTCAGGCATCGTCGCGGTTGGCTTCCTTTGTCGGGGCGAACGCGCTGCTGGTCGTTCCGCCGCGCCCGGTCGGCCATGCGCCCGGCGAGGTGGTTGAGGCGGTGTTGCTGGCGGCTCCGCTAGGTCCGGAGGCGTGATCGGGACGGGACTGCCTCAGTCGGGGGCCATGCGGGAGAAGGGGTCATCGCCGGGGCGCAATTCCCGGCGATAGAGATCAAAGGCGTTCTTGACCCGCATGCCGGCACGGGCATAGAGACGCGGGGCGCCGGTCGCACTGGCGGCATCCACGCTGAGTCCGACCCGAACCACGCCCCGCTCGGCAAAACTGACGAAAGCGGCTTGCAGCAGCGCCAACCCGAGGCCGCGTCCGCGCCATGGACGACGCACGCCGACGACGCCGATCCAGCCTTCGCCGCCCACCACGTGAGCCCAGGATTGGCCGGCAATTTGATCGCCGTCCCACGCCAGCGTCCAGAGACCGGGATCGTGCTTGGGGGTGTCCACAAGGTTGCGGAATGTCGCCTTCGTGCCCGGCGGCCGACCCCAAATGGCGCGGAATGCTTCCTCATTCGCTTTGAATGCGGCATCGTCGTCGACGCCGAGACGGAACGGGCGCGGCACGATTCCGGTGGGCCACGCCGGCGCCGGCGGCATGCCGTCCAAGTCCACGACCATCTCATAATACTCGCGCACGGGATCGTAGCCGCTTGACGTCAGCAACACCTGTGCCGGCTGGTTTTTCTGATTGACGTAATGCTGAACAACTATGCGTACTCCGGGTTCCGCTCGGTCCATGCGGTCGCGCGTCCAGTGCTCTCCCCATTCGATCAATCGCTGGCCGAGACTGCGACCCCGGCAATCAGGGTGAACGACGCCGTAGACCGAAACCATAACGTAGTGGCGGTTGAACAGATCGGCGTAGGCGACCGCACGCCCGGATGCGTCGCGGACGAGCACTGCCTGCTCGGCCAGCTCGATGCCGAGCCAATCGTCTTCCAGCACTTCGGGAGTCATGTCCGAAGCCCCGGTGTCGGCGTGCTGCGCCGTGGCGATGAGCGCGGCGATCTCGTCGCGATCGGCAGCGGTCGGGGTGTCGAAGCGGTAGCCGGGGGGCAGCGGCGCGATCACCATCATCTCCTGGAGTTGCCGCGGAAGACGCCGAGGCGGGCGCCGGCGCGGATTTTGCCACGGTGCGGTCGTGGTGGTGCAGGGATTGCAACGACTACCTGCGCTGGCTCTGGCGCACCCGGGCGAATGCTCGGTTGAGTCGTGTGGAACCAATCGCGAGGCGACTCTGTCACGAGGCGGCGCGTGAAGCACGGAGGAGATCAACCATGGCGAATGCAAGTCAGACCACCGGGGTGAGCGACCTCGAATACGACATCGTGATGACGCTGGGCAATTTGCTGCAGGGCGAGGAGGCGCTTCAGAAGTATGCGAAGGATGCCGACAAGGTGGGCAACGCCCAGATCGCTGGCATCTTCCATTCGATCATCGACAATCACCGCAAGAGCGCCAAGGCGCTGCGCGATGCGCTCAAGCAGGAAATGTCCCAAAGGTAGCAATCAGGCGAATTAGATATCCAGAACCATGCGCTCCGGATCGTCCGACCCGGAGCGCGGCGTGTTTCCGGGAGCGAGTCGGGCGCGTGGTAGAGTCGCGGCAGTATTCCGCCTCGCACGGCTGAGGCGGCCACCGGCGACCCCCGAGGAGACGATCCATGCAGGTCTCGATCCGCTACTTCGCCGCGATCCGGGAGACGATGGGCCGGGCCAGTGAGGAGCGCGACGTGCCGGATGGAACGACCGCCGGCGCGCTATTCGATCTGCTCGTCAGCGAACAGCCGCGACTGGCCGCCATGCGCGATTCAACGATGCTGATGGTCGATCGCGTCTATGTGAAACCAGATCGCGTGCTGCGTGCCGGCGCAGAGATTGCCCTGATTCCACCGGTGAGTGGGGGAGCCGAGCGGCGCTTCCGAGTTCAGACGGAACCGCTCGATCCGCGGCAGATCGAGGCGCTGGTGGATGACCCGACGACGGGCGCGCTGGTGACTTTTGTCGGACGGGTGCGCGACCATGCGCGCGGGCAAAACGTCGATGCGCTCGACTACGAGGCGTACCCGGAAGCGGCCGAGGCGATGATGGCGCAGATCGCGGAAGAAATTCGGGCGTGCTGGGGCATCGGCAATCTGGCCATCGCCCACCGCGCCGGATTGTTGCGGGTCGGGGAGGCAAGCGTGGTCATCGCGGTGGCGTCCCCCCATCGCGGCGATGCGTTCGCCGCCGCCGCCTACGCCATCGACCGTCTGAAAGAGATCGTGCCAATCTGGAAGAAGGAGCACTACGCCGACGGCTCGGCCTGGATCGGCAGCGAGGCCGATTACCAACGCGAAACGGGTCGATGGCCGACGGCAAGTGAGGCATAGGCCGCAAGTCTATCGGGCATCGAGGTATTGTGATTCTGGATCAATAACTCTAGAATAACCCGGCAACGTCATTGGTTGTCCGCTTTCGCGAGGATGGTTTCACCATGGTTGACCTTGCTGACCGCCCCATCGACCGTTCGCTGACATCGCGTCGGACGCGTCCCGGCATTGCCGCCAGCGCGCTGGAACTGATCGGCAATACGCCGCTGGTGCGGCTTTCCCGCTTCGGTGAAGGTTTGCCCGGCCAGATCGTCGCCAAACTGGAATCGTTCAACCCCGGGTACTCGGTGAAGGATCGCATCGGCTGGGCGATGATCGAGGATGCCGAGCGGCGCGGTCTTATTCAGCCAGGGGTGACCACCATCGTGGAGCCGACCAGCGGCAACACGGGCATTGCGCTCGCTTGGGTGGCTGCGGCTCGCGGCTACAAGTTGATTCTGACGATGCCGGAGAGCATGAGTTTGGAGCGGCGACTGCTTCTGCTGGGGTACGGAGCGGAGCTGGTGCTCACGCCGCCCAGCGAGGGGATGGCCGGAGCCGTTCGCCGTGCCGAACGGATCGTGGCCGAAACACCCAACGCCTGGATGCCGCAGCAGTTCGAAAACCAGGCCAATGCGGAGATCCACCGTCGCACCACGGCGGTGGAGATTTGGGAGGACACCGGCGGCCAAGTCGATATTGTGGTGTCCGGCGTCGGCACCGGCGGCACCCTGACGGGTGTCGGCCAGGTGTTGAAAGAGATCAAACCTGATGTGCGCGTCGTCGCGGTAGAGCCGGCGGAATCTCCGGTGCTGGCCAGCGGCAAGGCCGGCCCGCACAAGATTCAGGGACTGGGCGCCAACTTCGTGCCGGGCGTGCTGGATCGCGAGGCGTACGACGAGATCGTGCACGTCGATGCTACTGCCGCAGTGGCCGCCGAGCAGGAGTTGATGCGCACTGAAGGTCTCCTGGTTGGCATTTCGAGTGGCGCGGCGGCGGCGGCGGCGCGCCAGGTCGCCGCGCGCGAAGAGAACCATGGCAAGCTGATTGTCGTGGTGTTCCCGGACACCGGCGAGCGCTATCTGAGCACCTTCGCCTTCGCCGAGCTGCGCGATCGGGCGGCAGCGATGACCGCAGACGCCGAGGCGTAGCGGTCTGGTGGCTTCCGCCCCCCATGCATGCCGGCGGTCGGGCGCCCGGCCGCCGTCATGCTGCTGGCGAATGTCTTCGCCGCTATGAGCAGCCAAGACTATTGCCGCAGTTGAGGCACTTGTAGCAGGCGCCGTTGCGGACGGTGATGTGGCCGCATACATCACAGAAGGGAGCGTCGCCCATCATCTCCGACAGGTGAGCGTCGATGGTGTTGAGCGACGCGGTCTGCTCTAGTAGCGCCGTCACGGACATCGCCTCGGCTTTGGCGTGATGGCCATTGCCATTGCCGCTGCCGTTGGTTGCCTTGGCGCTGTGCGACACGCTATTGGCCGGGTGCAGCACGGGCGCTGGCGCGGCAGGAATCGCTGAGGCGATGGGAGCTGGCGTCGTGGCTGGCGCGGGTGGCGCCGGATCGTCGTTTTCGTGCAAATCCGGCGGAACCTGGGTGAGATCGGTACGGTCGAGATACTCCAGCCCCAACACCCGGAACACGTAGTCGATGATGGAGGTTGCCATCTTGATGTTCGGGTGACCGGTCACCATCCCCTGCGGCTCGAAGCGGGTGAAGGTGAAGGTTTCCACGAACTCTTCCAGCGGCACCCCGTACTGGAGTCCCTTGGAGATGGCGATAGCAAAGCAGTTGATCATCGAGCGGAAGGCCGCGCCTTCCTTGTGCATGTCGATGAAGATCTCGCCAAGCGTGCCGTTTTCATACTCACCGGTGCGCAGGAAGACCTTGTTGCCGGCCACCCGCGCCTCCTGAGTGAAGCCGGACCGCTTGGCCGGCAGCCGATACCGTGTCGGCTTGGCTGCCGCTGGCGCTGACGCCGCCGCGACCAGCGGTTGCAGCGTCCGCCGTCCGCGCTCCCATTCGGCGCGCGCCTCGACCAGCGCGACGGCGACCGCCTCATCGATACGCCGTTGCGTTTCGGCTTCGCGCGCCGCGGCTTCGGCTTCGTCATCCTCGACCCCGGAATCGTGCTTGGCGGAGAGCGGCTGGCTCTGCTTGGAGCCGTCGCGGTAGAGCGCAAGGGCTTTGATGCCGTGGCGCCAGCTTTCCTCGTAGGCCTCCATCACCTCGCCGACGGTGGCCTCGTTTGGCATGTTGATCGTTTTGGAGATGGCGCCGGAGAGGAAGCTCTGGGCGGCGCTCATCATCTTGATATGCCCAAGGTGGTGGATGAAGCGCGTGCCCCGCCTGCCGCACCGGTTGGCGCAGTCGAACACCGGCAGATGCTCCGACTTCAGATGGGGAGCGCCCTCTACGGTCATCGTGCCGCAGATGTGCTCGTTGGCCGCGTCGATTTCGGCCCGCGAGAAGCCGATCGCGCGCAGCAGATCGAATCCGGGCTGGGTGGTTTGTTCCAGAGTGATGCCGAGGCGACCGAGCGTGGCTTCGCCCAGCATCCAGGCGTTGAAGGCGAACCCGAGTTCGAACACGCTTGGCAGCGACCGCTCGACGACCGCCAGATCGTCATCGGTCAAACCCTTGGCGCGCAGTGACTCCTGATTGATGTAGGGCGCCCCGTCGAGGGAAAGCGTGCCCAGCGCAAAGGCGAGGATGTCGCGCCGCTGTGCGGCGTCGTAGCCAAGATTCTTCAGCGCCGGCTCCAAGCTGGCGTTGGCGATCTTGAAATAGCCGCCCCCGGCCAACTTCTTGAATTTGACCAGCGCAAAATCTGGCTCGACGCCGGTAGTGTCGCAATCCATCAGTAATCCGATGGTGCCGGTGGGGGCCAGCAGCGTCGTTTGGGCATTGCGGTAGCCGTACCGCTCGCCGAGCGTGAGCGCGCGATCCCACGCGTCGCGGGCGGCGGCCAGCAGGGTGGGCGGGGTCAGCACGGCATCGATGCCCATCGGCAGCACCGACAGACCCTCGTACTCCTCCGGAGGGGCGTCGTAGGCGGCGCGCCGATGGTTGCGGATGACCCGCAGCATATGCGGCGCGTTGGCTCTGTAGTCGGGAAACGATCCGAGGTGTTCGGCCAGTTCGGCCGAGGCGGCGTAGCTCTCGCCGGTCAGCAGCGCAGTGACCGCCCCCGCGTAGGCGCGCGCGTCGTCCGAGTCGTAGGGCAACCCGAGCTGCATCAGCACGGCGCCGAGATTGGCGTAGCCGAGACCGAGGGTGCGGTAATCGTAGGAGAGACGGGCGATCTCCTCGCTGGGGAACTGGGCCATCAGCACGCTGATCTCCAGCACGACGGTCCAGATGCGCACGGCATGGCGAAACCCGGTCACGTCGAACTCGCCAGTTTCCGGATCGAGGAACTTCAACAGGTTCAGCGAAGCGAGGTTGCAGGCGGTGTTGTCGAGAAACATGTACTCGGAGCAGGGATTGCTGCCGTTGATCCGCCCTGCCTCCGGGCAGGTATGCCATTCGTTGATGGTGGTGTCGAATTGCAGACCCGGATCGGCGCACTGCCAGGCGGCATCGGCAATGCGCCGCCACAGATCGCGGGCGCGCACCGTTTTGCTGACATGGCCGGGGTCGGTCCGCCAGCGCAACTGCCAATCGTCGTCGCGCTCGACCGCTTGCAGAAAGGCGTCGTCGACGCGCACCGAGTTGTTGGAGTTTTGACCGGAAACCGTCGCGTAGGCCTCGCCGTTGAAATCACTCGGATAGCCGGCAGCGATCAATGCCGCGACCTTCTTCTCCTCGTCCGCCTTCCAGTCGATGAACTTCTCGACATCGGGGTGGTCAATGTCGACGATGACCATCTTGGCGGCGCGTCGCGTCGTTCCCCCGCTCTTGATGGCTCCGGCGGCGCGGTCGCCGACCCGCAGGAAACTCATCAGCCCCGACGAGGTGCCGCCTCCAGAGAGCGGCTCACCTTCACCGCGAATGCGCGAGAAGTTGGTGCCAGTACCGGAGCCGTATTTGAAGATGCGCGCTTCGCGCACCCAAAGATCCATCAGTCCGCCCTCTTCGACGAGGGAGTCGTCAACTGATTGGATAAAGCAGGCGTGGACCTGCGCCCGGGTGTAGGCGTCTTCACTGCGGGTGAGCTGTCCGGTGGCGGGGTCGACGTAGTAGTGACCTTGAGCTGGACCGGAGATGCCGTAGGCCCAGGAGAGCCCAGTGTTGAACCACTGAGGCGAGTTGGGCGCGGCCATCTGGTTGAGCAGCATGTGCGCCAGTTCGTCGTAAAACGCTTGCCCGTCTCGCGGCGAGGCGAAATAGCCGTGCGTCTCGCCCCAGTGACGCCAACAGCCGGCCAGACGGTGGACGACCTGGCGAACGGAGCGCTCCGGCCCCAGTGCCGGTTGGCCGGTCTCGTCGAGGATCGGCGCACCGTTGGCGTCAGTCTGCGGCGCTCCTGCCTTGCGGAAATACTTGGACACCATGATGTCGGCCGCCACTTGCGACCAGGAAGCTGGAACCTCGGCGTCGGCCATTTCGAAGACGACCGAACCGTCGGGATTGGTGATGCGCGAAGTGCGCTTCGCCCATGTTACCGCTTCGTAGGGGTTGGCGCCCTCGGTGGTGAAGTGGCGGGGAATCTCGATGCCCCGTGTCACGTCGTTGCCGGTTCGCTCGTCCATCCGCTCCGCTCCCAATGCGCCTGTCGCCGATCGTTCGCTCGCTCGCCGCGTGTTCGCCACGACGCTCCCGCCGCCCCTCGAGGCA
>JADLCW010000452.1 GCA_020847015.1 Thermomicrobiales bacterium
AGTACCGTCGGGCTGGTGGCCGGTCGGCGCGCTGGGGCGACCGCGGCGTTGGCAGGGATCGTCGCCTATTCGGCAGTCAGTGGCGGCACGCCGTCGGTGTTGCGGGCCGGGGTCATGGCGGCGATCGCACTCTTGGGTATGCTGGTTGGGCGCCAGCGCGAGTCCGCATCGCTCTTGGCGGCGGCGGTGGCCGCGCTGGTGCTGCTGCGACCGGTTTTGGTCGAGGATGTCGGATTTCAGCTGAGCGTCGCGGCCACCGCCGGGCTGATCGTTCTGGCTGGACCGCTTGAGCGTCTGTTCGAGCGCCTTCCCGCGATCTCGAGCCGACCGGCAACTCCGTTTCGAGCGACGGCGGCGGCGACGTTGGCAGCAAGCGTCGTCACCGCTCCGATAGCGATAACGACGTTCGGAACGCTCTCACTCGTGAGCCTGCCGGCAAACGTGGTGGCAGCACCGCTCGTTCCCGCGGCGATGCTGAGCGCCTCCGTCTGCGGAGTAGCGGGGCTCCTCAATCCGGACCTTGGCCGGGCGCTGGCCGCTCCGGCGTGGCTCTTCACCAGCGCGCTCGCGGCCCTCGTCGAGCTGTTCGCGGCGGTCCCATCCGGTTCCCTTCGCGTGGCACAGCCGCCGGGTGTGGTGGTCGTAGCGCTCTATGCGGTTGCGGGCTTGGTGCTGATGGCGGTGCGTCGCACCGGCGGGCTGTCGTGGCAGTCCGAGAGGGGAACTTGGGCGCTGCTTGCACTGTCCGTCGCTGGCGCAACAGGGATGTGGGCCGCGGTGGCCGCTACCGGAACCGCCGAAACTACGGTCACCTTTGTCGATGGTGGCGCACTTGTCCGCACGCCGGGCTGGCGGGTGGTAGTTGTTGATGGCGGCGGCCCGACGGGTCTGTTCACGGCAGAACTGGATCGTCTGCTTCCGGTCTGGGACCGCCGCGTTCACCTGTATGTCGCGACCGAATGGACCAGTGCGCGAGCCGGAGCACTCGCGGAAATCGCGCGGCGGGTTCCGGTTGAACGGGTCGCTGGGCCGGCGCTGGCTGGCGCAGACCCGCGTTGGTCGGCGCTGCTGGCCGACCGGCGGATCGCCTTCACACCGGTCGATCGTGGCACCGGATTCGACCTTGGGGATGGCGCCGGGGTTTGGATCGAGCCGGACACACCGCTCGCCGTGCGGCTGGCGGTGCCGCACGGTCCGATCGCGTTGAGCGACACGGGACGGTTGCGCGGCTCGTCGCTCGGGCTCGTCGCAAGTTCCCTCGGCGAGGTCGGTGTCGTTGGGGCTCGCTACCCACTTGCCCGCCATGGAGCGGTGCGGCTGGTCCTCGGAGACGACCTGCGGGTCTATGTCGAGCATCCTTAACGAGCGCATCCCCGGCGGCCTGGTAGAATTGCCGGACGGGTGGAGGGGACCATGGCATGCCCAGCCTGCGGTGCTGAGCCCATCGACGAGCGGTCTGACTGTCAGGTGTGCGGAGAGCCGGTACGCCTCCCCGCCGTGATCGCCCGCCAGGCGCTGCCGGCTCGGCGTCCACGTCCTGCCCTGCCGGCGGTGCTGCGGCCGATCTTGCCGATTGTCGGTGGAGTAGCGGCCGTCGCGGTGACCGCGAGCCTGGCAGTGGTTGGCTTCCGCTTGCGCTTTCCAGCGGCTCCACGGCAGATTCGCCGGAGCGACGTCGACGAGTACCCACTCATCGAAATCCATGACTCGATCGTCATACAGACCCGGGCAGCGCGCGTTCGAGTGCGGTGAGCCCGCCGCTGCTAATCGCCCACCGCGGCGCGTCGGTGGACGCAGTGGAAAATAGCCTGCGCGCCTTTGAGTTGGCCCGAGACCAGCGAGCAGACGCGGTTGAATGCGACATTCAACTGTCGCGAGACGGCGTGCCGGTCGTCTTCCACGATCGGACCCTCGAGCGGTTGATCGGTGACACCAGGCCGGTTGGTTCCGTAGACATCGGCGGGCTGCGTACCCTTCGTCTCGACGATGGCGAGGTGATTCCGACCCTGCGCGAGGCGCTCGAGTGGTCGATGGATGGCTTGCCGCTCGTCATCGAGTTGAAATCCGGCCGGTCTCCGGTTAGCTTGGTTACCGCGGTTGCCGGAGATCTGGCGGCGGTAGGAGGCAGGCTGCTGTGGATTTCGTCGTTCTCGTCAGAGATTCTGCAGGCGGTCGCCGAACTCCTCCCGGCGCTTCCGAGGGCGCTGGTGTCAACTGCTCCATATGAACAGGCGATCGAGGCCGCCCGCGCGGAAGGAGCGTCGGCGCTTCACCTCGGGCAATCAGCTTGGCGGCCTGGAACTTCGGCTCTGCCGGTGCTGGTCTGGACGATCGACGATCCCCGGCAAGCGCTGAGGGTGGTGGAAGAAGGCGCTGCCGGCATTTTCACCAATCGACCCGGGCTCCTGTCCGGGCTTCGGGAGGCGGCATGATTTGGCTGGCAGCGACACTCCGGACCTTCGCGACCGCGACCGCGATTCTCCGTATGCTCGCAAGTGCGGCCTGGCTGCACCGGCTGATCCAGCAAAGGGTATCGCCGCGCTGGGCACTTCTGCGTGGGGCGGCGGTTCCGGCAGCCGTTTCCGACCTCGTGGTCAATGGCGGCGACCCAAGCGCCGTCTGGCTCGACCATGGCGCCCCTCCCGGCGACCTCCCCGAGGCCTCGAATCGCCATCTGCCGGAAGTGCATCGGTTGTTGGAGTTGGTCTGGCGAGCCGGGATGGTGAGTGGCGCGGTTGGAACGGCGCTATCAGCGCGTAACTCCTCCACGGTGATGCGTCGCTCGGGGCTGATATCATTGCTCACCGGCGGGATTGGCGTGCTGGCCTCATTGGTCATTTTCCAGCCGACGTGGGATCTGTATCACCGAATGGCCTACGCGAATCGCGACTGGCAGCTTCCCGATGATGTGTTGCTGGCGGCGCTCTATCCAGAGCGTTTCTACCAACGATTGGCGGTCGTCTGGTTCGGCGGCGTGGCGATGGCGGGCGCGGCATTTCTCGTGGCGGGCGGCCGGCAGCGCCGGCCCTCGCGGGGAGCAGGCTGATGGTTTCGGTACGCGGCGCGCTGCGTTTGGTACCCCTGTTCGAAGGCCTGGACCAGCACAGCCTCGAAATTCTCGAAGGCCGGATGCGCGGCCGGGTATTTCGTGAAGAAGAGACGATCTTCCACCGCGAAGACATCGGCAACGCGCTTTACGTGATCCGAAATGGCCGGGTGAAGATTCGGCTCACCGCCGAGGATGGCCGCGAGACGGTGCTGGCGATCCTTTCGCCGGGGGACTGTTTTGGCGAACTCGCCGTGCTCGACGGCGAGCCACGCTCGGCCGACGCTGTTGCAATGGAACGCACCGACACCCTAATGCTGACGCGGGACGATTTTCTCGGCGCACTCGATCAGAGTCCGGCGCTTGCCAAGCGGATCATCGTGCTGCTCAGCCAGAAACTGCGCCAGACCAACGAGCAGTTGTCGGACCTGATCTTCTACGACGTTCATGGGCGGGTAGCCAAGCGCCTACTCGAATTGGCCGCTGCCCACGGCGTCCAGCGCGCCGATGGCATCCAGATTGGAATTCCGCTCACCCAGCAGGAACTGGCCAACATGGTCGGGGCAACGCGTGAGAGTGTCAACCGAGTGCTGCGCTATTACGCCGGGCGCGGCTTCATCAAGGTCGCCAATCAGCGAATAACCATCATCAAGCCGGAGGGGTTGCGCCGCCAGTTGGGGTTGGCTGGCTGAGGCCAAGCCCGAGATCCTGGCGCATTTTAAGGCTATCGGACACACCCCAGTGCTCGACCATTTGACCGTCGCGCACCCGATTGATGTGCATTTCCTTCATCGTGAACCGCCGTCCGCTCGGCGGAA
>JADLCW010000453.1 GCA_020847015.1 Thermomicrobiales bacterium
ACCCTCGGCGTCCCGCGCGATCCGGACGGTCCGGGGCGCGCTTGCAGGGTAGCCCCGCCGATGGGGCGGGAATTGATTGCGGAGGAAGGAGCGAACGGCGATGAGCAGAGGCCCGCACCTCCCGTGTTGGTGGGTCGCCGTGGCGACGGTGGAGGAGTTGGAAGAGATGCGTGCGCGACACCGGGCGGACGGGACGTTGAGCGCGGCGGAGGACGCGGCGGAAACGATCTACGTGCGGCGAGTGGTGCTGCGCGCGGCGGTGGAGGTGGCCGACGCGCAGAGCTACGCGCAGACGGCGGCCCGCTACGGCCCGGAGTGCGGGCACGCGCAGCGGTTGCTGGCGAGTCGGCGGCGACGGTTGGCGGACGAGGCGCTGACGCCGTGGCCGAGCGATCCGGAGGGACCGGACGGCGGACCGGCGGCGATGCGGGAGGCGGCGTGATGCGGACGATGACGCTGGGGAGTCTGGATGAGCGGCGCGTCGCGGAGGCGCGGGCGCGGGCCAACGTGCGCCATCAGGTGGCGGTGTTCGCCGGAGTGGATCTGCTGGCGGTGACGGCGGAAGCGAACCGCTTCCTGCTGCATGTGGACGAACGCGACGTGGTGCGGGTGGGCGACGCGCAGATGTCGGCGACGGCGAATGCGTGGTGGTCGATCACCTTGGTGGTGCGCGAGCGCGAGTGCGGAGCGTGACGGAGTGGGCCGTGACGAGGGCTTTCGTCACGGCCCGAACCAGCTCGTTGGAAGGGAGTCTGGTCGTGGGCAATGGTAGCAGAGCGGCGTTGCACGGTGACGAGGCGAGCGCGGTGTTTCCGATGACGCGCATCGGTCCGCGCGTGACCGTTCGCTGGCGACCCGACCCGGCGGTCGTGGCGCTGCTGCGTCGGGGTGAGGCGCTGATCGCCTGTTGGCGCTGTGGGCGGCTGGCGGCGGTCTCGGAGGCGCCGCAGCGATGGTGGGCGGGGCAGAGCGGGCGGTGGGGCCCGGAGTGCTGGCGGGCGCTGATGGCGCGCGAGGCGGGCGAGCGCGAGATGCCGGCCGAATGGGACGACGTGCTCGACGACCCGCGCTACGGCGTGGGGCGCAATCCGGGCGGGTGCGACCGCGCGCGCACCGACCACCGCTACTACGAGATCGGCGGCTACGACAACGAACCAGGCAATGACGAGTGGGGCGAAGCGCCGGTCGATCCCGATGCCGATCTGGATTGCTGGGTCGCGGCGCGCGGTCCCGACTGGCGGCTGGAGCTACTCGGGCACTACGCGATCGGCGACACGCAGGCGGCGCTGGTGATCGCGGCGGCACGGCGCGACGAGCGCGCGCTGGACGAGGCGCTGGAGCGCATCGACTGGCTGGACGCGGCGATGCGGGCGGAGATCGCGGGGCTGCTGCGACCCCGGCCGTACGACGTGGCGCGCACGGGAGGGCGGTCATGAGCGCGATATCCGCGAACGAGGTGCGCGTGGGCGACGTGGCGACCGCGCTGGGACTGTCGCGCGGTCTGGTGCGCGATTTGACGACCCATCTGGGGATGCCGCCGCGCAAAAGCCGCGCCGATGCGCGGGTGAACGTGCTGACGGCGGATCAGGTGGCGGCGCTGCGGGTGTGGCTGCGGACGGCGGCCTATCGGCTGAACGGGGACACGGACCCGGGCAATCCGGGACGGCTGATCGAGGCGGCGCTGTATGCGGCGGACACGGCGGTCGGAGCAGGCGGATCGCTGAGCGAGCGCGTCTATGAACCGGCGATGCGTCGGCTGGTGGATGCGGCGACGGCCTACCGGCAGCGGGGAGGGCGGTCATGAGCGATTTGATCGTCAACCGCTGGGAGGACGGCGCGCGGATGCCGGACCTCACGTTCCGAGCGGTGGTGTTCGGCGACGACCACGCGGCGCTTGCGGAGTCGGACAGCACGGACGCGCTGGCGGCGTGGGAGTGGCCGGCGGCAGACGAGCGCCGGGCGAACGGCGGTCGGTCGTGAGCGCGGCGCATCGGCTGCGGCGTTCGCGCGATCTGCGGGCGGCCAATGCGCATCTGCGGCGGCGACCGAGCCGCCCGACGCGCTGGCAGATGTTCCGGACGTGGTGGCCGCGGTGGGGCGGCTGGCGGTAGACGATGCGGCAGGACCGGGCATCGCGCTCGGTCCTGCGTGCGAGAGGAAGCGACGATGAGCGCGGCGGAACAGGGCAATGCCCAATTGGCGGTGATCGAGGGACGCGGCGCCGCGGCGGCGATGGCGCGGCCGGTGGAACTGTTGCCGCCATCGATGGCGTGGTTGCAGATGCGGGAGATGGCCACCGAGATCCATCGCTCCGGACTGATGCCGGCGGGGGTGACCAACGCGGCGGCGACGCTGGCGATCATGCTCAAAGGGCGCGAACTGGGCATCCCGGCGATGACCGCCATCGAGGGCATCGCCATCATCAAGGGCAAACCGTCGCTGGGGGCGCACCTGATGCTGGCGCTGATCAAACGCGACTGCGGTTCGCAGGCGATCCGCGTCGCCGAGAGCACGCCCGACCACTGCACCATCGAATACCGCGAGACGGGCTGGCCGGGGGTGCAGCGCTACACCTACACCATCGAGATGGCGCGCACGGCGGGGTTGACCGGCTCCGACAACTGGAAGAAATACCCCGACGCCATGTTGCGCACGCGCTGCATTTCGGCGGTGGCCAAGATGGCTTTCCCGCAGGTCGTCGGCGCGATGTACTCGCCGGACGAACTGGGCGTGCCGGTGACGGTGACGGAGGACGGGTCGGTCGTCATCGATTACGAGACGGGCGAGATCGTCGGCGGAGCGAGCGAGACAAACGACCCGCCATCGCCGGATTCGACACCGCGTCGCGAGCCGCCGGCGTCACAGCCGGCCCGGCGCATCCCGAACGCGCCGCCCCCCGAACCGCAACCGGTGAACCAACGCGCGCTGGCGGCGCTGCATGCGGCGGTGGCCGAGGCGGCGCAACGCGATGGCGATGGACTGCGGGGCAATGAGCCGCATGCGTGCGCGCACGATCTGGCGGCCGCCAAATACGGGGTGGACTCGCTGCGCGATCTCGCCCCGGAGCAGATGCGCGAACTGATCGAGGCGGTGGGGCGGATGGATGCGGCGGACCTGATGGGGGCGTGGCAGTGGGCGAAAGCCCGGCTGGCCCGCGCGGCCGAACCGACCCAGAGCGAACCGCTGGACGCGGAATTCGTGGCGATGGATGGACCGGACGGCGAGCCCGGCAACGATGCATGGACGAACTAGGAGGCCAGGCATGACGAGCATCGCGTTAGACGCCGGAATGGCGGTCGTGAATCTGGATCGAGCCATCGGCTGGGCCACGACATCGGCAGGGCCGGAGCGAGCGGCGAACGGGCGACCGGCCGACGACCGGGCATTTATCCCCGACATGGTGGATGTCGATTTCATGGACGCGCCGGAGTTGCAGGTCATCGCGGACGGGTTGATCGGAGCGGAAGCGGCGCTGACGCACCTGCTGAACTGTCGCATCGCCTGGTTGTGGAAGCGCAAGGCGGGCGGCGGCGGGCGCACCGCGTTCGGCAAACCGCAGATGGCCACCGGCATGCTGGCCCATTTCGCGCGCGCCGATGTGGTGCTGTGGCTGGGAGCCGACGCCTGTCAGGCGGAGCGGCTGACCAACCGGCAATTGGAAGCGGCGGTCTATCACGAGCTGCTGAAAATCGCCTTCGATGAGGAGAAGGAAAAGTACGAGCTGCAACGCCCTGATTTCGCCGGATTCGCAGCGGAGATCGAACGCTACGGAGCATGGCGGGACGGGCTGGTTCAGGCGCAGGCGGCATTCCGCCAAGGGGCGCTGTTCGGGTAGCGCGGAATCCGGGTAAGGGGCGCGAAATTGGTCGAGGGGTGGCGGTGATGGCCTGGGTGAAGCTGGACGACCAATTCCACGATCACCCGAAAGTGATCGACGCCGGGCCGCTCGCCGAGGCGCTCTATTTTCGCGGTCTGACCTACGCGACGCGGTTCCTGACCGATGGGTTCGTGCCGATGGGCTACCTGCGTCGCATGGGCGACCTCGATGCGCTGGCGGAAGCGAAGCGGTTGGTCGCCTGCGGGCTGTGGGACGAGGTCGAGGGCGGTTACCAGATCCACGATTACCTGGACTATCAACCGAGCAAGGCGCGCGTGTTGGCCGACCGCGGCAAAAACGCGCAGCGACAGGAGGCGTGGCGAGCGCGCAATCGGGGCGAGAGCGTGACGCCGGACGAACCGCCGGCGCAACCCACACCCACTGATGACGTGACAACGGGCGACGTGGACGATGACAACACGGGACGTAACGGTGTCCGTAACGCCGTTACTAACGATAGTGTCACAGGTGCCCCGTCCCGTCCCGTCCCCGGAGGAGCTACGCCCCCCCTTACCCCCCCAGCGGCTGCGCCGCCGCCGCGAACCACGGTCGAATCCGAGCCGCCGAGGCCGCCAGGCGATCCGCCCCGGTTGCGGAGTGTGCCCAAGCCGCCGCTCGATCCGGAGGGCGCACCGCCCGAGGAGCCACCAGTGGCAGCGGCGGCGCAGCCATACGACGTGCTGGAGGCGCTGTGCGCCGAACTGGGGCTGGACGCCGCCGTGCTGGAGCGGCCGGAACGCGCCCGGCAATTGGCGGTGGCGAAGCGGCTGCTGCGGGTTGGCATGGGACCGCCGGAGGTGCGCGGCGTGGTGCGGTGGCTGGCCGGGCAGCGCTGGGTGCAGGAGGGCGGCGGCGGCATCGACCTGTTCCTGGTCGAGAAGCAGGCGACGCGGTGGAAACTCGCCGGCCGCCCGACTGGCCCGGCGCTGGCGACGCTGAGTCCGAACAGCGCGAAGCAGAACCGGGTGGTGTTGTAGCCGTGATGAAGCGCGATTTCGGCATACGTACGCGGATTTCGTGCTATAATGCGGGGGCGATGGCTGGAATCCATCGCCCCCTGACC
>JADLCW010000454.1 GCA_020847015.1 Thermomicrobiales bacterium
CGCGCACGCCAAGCGGCCGCAGCAAATCAAAATGCGGTTCGACGCCAATTTCTTCCCGCACTTCGCGCAGCGCATCGCGCAGCGTCTCGCCGGCTCCGAAATGGCCGCCCACCGTCGCGTCGAGCCGGCCGGGCCAGGTGTCCTTTCCGGCTCCGCGCTGCTGGAACATTAGCCAGGGCTCGTTGTCCGGATCGATCCCCGCCACCCAGACGTGGACCGAGCGATGCCAGTCGCCATCGCGGTGAACCGAGGCCCGCGGTTTGGTGAGTCCGGTGGGCGAGCCATCGGCGCGGACAATGTCGAAGAGTTCCCCCGGGTTTTGGGCGAGCGCCCTGGACTGCGACATCGCGGTCTCCAATTCTCTTGGCGCTCCTTCCTGCGCATTAGCCACGCAGCGCCTCCCCACAATCGAGATCGTGATACGCAAGGGTGATGCGCGCGAGATTGTTCCACCAGGCGGCGTTGTCGGCGCCGCGCCGCCAGGCGAACACCGGGGACAGCACCCGACGGGCGACCGCGCGCCGGTAGTCGCGCGCCAGATCCGGTTCGTGATAGTCGCGAACACCGCGCGCCTGCAAGGCGGTCAGATACCGCCGCAGCAATTCGCCTTCCGTATGGCGGCGCAGGTCGGGGTCGAAGCGCAGCGCGATGAACGCGGCGAGATCTCCGGCGGGAGCGTCGACCGACCATCCTTCCCAGTCCACCAGCACCGCAGGGCCGCCGGCGACCGGCGTGAGCGCATTCCAGGGATGGGCGTCGCCGTGGACGACCGTAAACGGGTCGGCAAGGGCGAGCAGCGCCGGATAGTTCTCTCCGACCTGCCCCAGCGCGTCGCGCATCCCCGGCGCCAGCCGGTCGCCGTGGCTTTCCAGCAGCTCCGAAATCGCCGCACGCGCCGTTTCGGTTTTGCGCCGCGTCCAGCCGGCATCGCGCCGGCGGCAACCTCCGATGGCGCGCCGATCGTTCCACCAGGCAGCATGCACGTGGGCCAGCGCGTCAATCGACGCCCCGGCTTGCTCCAGAGTTGGCGGCAACCCGCGCGGCGGGCGGTCGTGACTTTCGGTGAGATCGGCCATCAACAGATGGAACGATCCACGCTCGGGATCGTGGGCGACGGCGTAGACGGCCGGCGATGGCGGATCGGCCATGCCAGGCGCGATGGCGGCGTAGTAGAGATGCTCCAACTTGCGACGGCGGCGCGCGGCGGCGTTCGTGGCCGCCGCCTTGCCCAGTTTGAGCACGAACGAGCGCGGAGCCGTATCCGGATCGTGCGTGTAGCACGCCCGGACGAGGTAGAGATTGGAGTATGGCTTGGCGCGGAAACGCTCCAGCTCCACCGAGGCGACCCGACCGGCGCGGAGGACATCGCGCTCGCGCAGCCGCGCGGTGAGCCAGTCGGCGTCGACTTGCTCTGGATCGGTAAGCGCGGCATCGTCGCGGGCGCCGATGGCGGATGGGCGGGGCGGCTTGGCCGGCACGAGGCAACTCACTCAGTCGCGCTCCCAGACGAGACCCATGCGGGCGTTGGTGCCGCCGTCGACATAGATGGTTTGCCCGGTGACGAACCCGGCGGCATCGCTCACCAGGAAGGCTGCCACGGAGCCGATGTCGGCGGGTGCGCCGATGCGGCCGAGCGGCACCATTGCGTCGCCTTGCGCGGTGGTGTATCCGGGGATGTCGAAGTAGCGCGGCACCTCGATGAGCCCCGGCCCGATGGCGTTGACGCGAACCTGCCGCGGCGCCAGTTCGATGGCCAGCGTACGGGTGAAGGCGATGATGGCCCCCTTGGTCGCGGCGTAGGCGGCGTGATTGGGAAATCCGCCGCCGCCATGGACGGAGGCGACATTCAGAATCGTTCCGTGCGCGGAGCGGAGCAAGTGGGGCAACGCCCTCTTGGCGCAGAAGAAATACCCCTTCATGTTGAGATCGAACATTTCGTCGTAGAGCGCCTCGGTCGTCTCCTCGATTGGTTGATCCCGGGTGACTCCGGCGTTGTTGACGAGGATGTCCAGCGCGCCGAAGGACTCGGCCGCAGCATCGACCACCCGCTGGCATTCCGGCACGAAGCGCAAATCGCCGCCGATGACGATCGCCTCGCCGCCGGCATCGCGAATGGCCGCCGCAGTTACCTCGGCTCCCGCGGCGCTATGACCGTAGTGGACCGCCACTCGTGCGCCTTCCCGGGCGAGCGCCAGCGCGATCCCTTGCCCGATCCCCATGCCGGCGCCGGTCACCAGCGCCGCTCGCCCCTGGAGAGTTGCCATTGCGATCCTCGTCCTTCCTGCTCGCGAGTCAGCCTCGAGCGCCGATCATACGCGCGCCTGCGCGTGCTGGGCAGGGGCGCGTGTGTTGTGGTATACTCAACGAGTCAAACGATCTTCGACGTCCGCGGAGCTACTGAGAATCCCTCCAGGATATCCAGGGTCACGTGTGCCGAGGCCGTTTGGGACGGCATTTTTCGTTTCAGGTTCGCGGAATCCCCGCGAAGAGAGGTTTTCGGCAGCGTGTCCGACAAGACTATTACGTGCCGCGATTGCGGCCAACCATTCACGTTTACCGCCGGTGAGCAGGCGTTCTATCAGGAGCGCGGGTTCAGTGAACCCCAGCGCTGCACCGAGTGCCGCGCAGCCCGCAAGACGCAGCGCGCCGCCGACGGATTTGGCGGCTCCAGCTATGGCGGCTCCAGCTACGGCGACGGCGGCGGTTCCCGGGGCAGCTACGGTGGCTCGTCCTCGCGCCAGATGTACCCGGCGGTGTGTTCGCAGTGCGGCGTGCAGACGGAAGTCCCCTTCCAGCCGCGCAACGACAAGCCGGTGTACTGCCGCGAGTGCTTCCGCGACAAGCGCCCGGCCACCTCGAGCTACGGCAGCCGCTACTAAGGCGCCTCGCTCGCTCGAGTAAATACGCAAAGACCGCCCGGCTTACCCCGGGCGGTCTTTTGCATTTGCCCCGACTTCGGAGCCGGGGCTGAGCGACTCCTGGTCTCATCCGCCGACGCGGTAGTTCGGCGCTTCGCGCGTGATCACCACATCGTGCGGGTGGCTCTCGCGCAATCCCGCCGACGTGATGCGCACGAATTGGGTCTGCTGCCGCATGCTCGGCACATCCGGCGCGCCGACGTAGCCCATGGCCGCTCGCAGCCCACCGACGATCTGGTAGATCAGATGGGCAAGCGGACCTTTGTAGGCGACCCGGCCCTCAATTCCTTCCGGCACCAGTTTCTGTAACGTTGTAACGCCTTCCTGGAAGTAGCGATCCTTGGAATAGGAGCGCGCCTTCATCGCGCCGATGGACCCCATCCCCCGGTATTCCTTGTACCGCTCGCCCTGGTAGAGCACCATCTCGCCCGGGCTTTCGTCGGTCCCGGCCAGCAAACTACCCAGCATCACCGCGTCGGCCCCGGCAGCGATCGCCTTGGCGACATCGCCGCTATATTGAATCCCTCCATCCGCAACAATCGGCACATCGTGGCGGGCGGCAGCTCGCGCGCTTTCCAGCACCGCCGTGATCTGCGGCACACCGACCCCGGCAACCACCCGGGTCGTGCAGATGGAGCCAGGTCCGACCCCGTTCTTGACCGCGTCGGCGCCGGCGGCAATCAGCGCCTCGGTTCCGGCCGCGGTCGCCACGTTGCCGGCCATCACGTCCACATCGTGGCGCGCCTTGATCGCCGCGACCATGTTGGCCACCGATGCCGCGTGTCCGTGGGCGGTGTCCACCACCAGCAGATCGACACCCTCCGCCGTCAGTGCCGCGGCGCGCTCCAACGCGTCGGCCCCGACCCCCACCGCAGCCCCGACGCGCAATCTGCCGTGCTCGTCCTTCGTGGCGTTGGGAAACTGGATCTTCTTCTGAATGTCTTTAACCGTGATCAAGCCGCGCAGATGGAAGTGCTCGTCCACGACGGGAAGTTTTTCAACCCGGTGGCGGTGGAGAATCGCACTGGCCTCGTCCAGCGTCGTGCCCTGGGGAGCCGTGATCAGATTCTCGCTGGTCATCACCCCACTGATCGGCTGGTCGACGTCGTCGATGAAGCGCAAGTCGCGATTGGTCAAAATGCCGACGAGGCGGCCGTCCGGCTCGGTGATGGGCACGCCAGAGATGTGATAGCGCTCCATCACCGCCAGCGCGTCGCGTACCGCGGCATCCGGCCCCAAGGTGACCGGCTCGACGATCATGCCCGATTCGCTGCGCTTGACCTTGTCGACTTCGGCGACCTGATCTTCGATGCTCAGATTGCGATGGATGATGCCAAGCCCGCCTTCACGAGCGATGGCGATGGCGAGGCGCCCTTCGGTGACGGTGTCCATCGCCGCCGAGAGAATCGGTATGGCGAGGGTGATGCGACGAGTGACGCGGGTGGCAGTGCTGACTTCGATGGGCAACACCGTGGATTCGGCGGGGACGAGCAGCACGTCGTCGAACGTCAGACCAAGCCCGAGAAACTTGTCCTCCCGCATCAACCCGTTGGATTTCGACAGAGCGTCAGGATGGATGAAGCCAGAGGGGGCGGCGCGGTCGGTGACGGTCATCGAGATCTCCTTCGGGCTGGGCTCAGTCGGCGGCGGTTGGCTCCGGCTGCGGTAGACGCAATCGTTCGGCAAGCTCGCCGGCGAAATGTTCGTAGGCGTCGGCGCCGCGCGAACCGGGATCGTATTCGACGATTGACTGCCCGTAGCTGGGCGCCTCGGCCAACCGGATCGAGCGCGGCACGATCGCCGCGAAGATGCGGTGCGGGAAAAAGCGGCGCACCTCGTCCACCACATGCGCGGAGAGGCGCGTGCGCGCGTCATACATCGTCATCAGCACGCCGACGACATCGAGCGGCGGGTTGAGGCGCTGTTTGACCAGATCGATGGTCGCGATCAATTGGCCGAGCCCTTCCAGCGCCAGATACTCGCACTGGATCGGCACGACGACGGAGCGAGCGGCGGTTAGCGCGTTGACCGTCAGCAAACCGAGCGAGGGCGGGCAATCGATCAGCACCACGTCGTAGCGCGACAGCACGCCGGTCAGCGCGGTGGCGAGGCGGCGCTCTCGCTCCGGCCGCTCCACAAGTTCGATTTCGGCTCCGGCCAGCATCGGATTGGCGGCCATGAGGTCGAGCCGGGCCCGACCAGTGGCGATCGTGACGCGCTCGGCCGGCACACCGTCGACCAACACGTCGTAGGTGGTGGCGCCGGGCGCGTGCTTGTCGACGCCGAGCGAGGACGTGGCGTTGCCTTGGGGATCGAGATCGATCAGCAGCACATGATAGCCGTGCCGGGCCAGCGCGACCGCGCTGTTTACGGCCGTCGTTGTTTTGCCGACGCCGCCCTTTTGGTTGGCGAACGCGACCACCGGGGCGGGTTGCGACCCACGCCCAGAGGGGCGCTTGCTGGCGGCGAGGGAGGGCGCTGATGCCGAACGTCTCACCCCGTCTCGCCTGCCTCCCGCGCCCTGCCGCACCTCGCGACCCTGTACGAACGAATGCATTATGGTAGCACGGCGGCGGAGTTGAAAACGAGAGGAAGCTCGCTTGCGGGCGCGGATGAACGTATCCGCGCGGCGCCGCGAATCAGCGGCGCGCGAGGTTGCTCGCCAGCCAGGCCAGGTTGGCGGGACGCTCGGCCAGGCGACGCATCAGGTAGTGGTACCAGTGCGACCCGAAGGGTGTGGCTACCAACACCCGCCGCCCGGCTTTGGCGAGGTCGATCTGTCGCTGCGGCCGAATGCCGTACAGCATCTGGATCTCGAAGCGATCGTCGCCGATCCCTTGCCGATCGGCGAAGCTCAGCACGCGGTCGATGATGCGTTCGTCGTGGGTGGCGATGGCGGCGAAGCCTCCCTCGGTCAGCAGGCGGTCGGCAAGTCGCACGTAGGCGGCGTCAACCTCCACCTTGTCGGGGTCGGCGACGGCGGCCGGCTCCAGATAGGCGCCCTTGACCAGACGCAAATTCGGCCGCAGCGGCAGCAGCGCCGCCAGATCGTCCGGCGTGCGGCGCAGGCAGGATTGCAGCACCGTGCCGACGTTGGCGTGGCCGTCGGCCAGCAGCCGGAGATAGATGCGCAGGGTGGCGTCGACGCGGGCTGATTCTTCCATGTCGATGCGGACGAAGTTGCCATGCTGGGCGGCACGAGCGGCGACCGCCGCCACGTTGGCGTAGGCGAGGTCTTCCCCGAGATCCAGCCCGAGGTGGGTCAACTTTAGCGCGATATTCGTCGTCAGCCCCTCGGCGGCGATGCGGTCCAGCACGGCGAGGTAGTCGCTGGCGACCGCACGCGCCGTCGCCTCGTCGCGCACGCCCTCGCCGAGCATGGTCGTATTGGTTCGCAGTCCCCGCTCGTTGAGCTGGCGCAGCACCGGCACGGCTTCGTCGAGAGTTTCCCCGGCCACGAAACGCGCGGCGCCCAGCCGCATGCCGTGAGCGCGGACGATGCCCGCGACGGCCGGGTTCTGGGTCGCGGCCAGAATGCCCTTGCGAAATATGGGGTTGAGATCGAGCGTCAGATGCCGCCCCGGCGCGGCCGCGGTTGCTTTGGTTGCGGTCATCATCTGATCCCCCGGCGGCATCGCCACTATTGGGATCATGCCTCTGGAGCCGCCGCATGGCAAGCGGCTGCGCCCGCTCCTTCATGACTTGTCGCCGTGGAGCGAGCCGTCTCGATCGCGTCGCGCAGGGCGACTGTTGCCGCTCGCGCCCGTGCCGCCCAATCGGCTCCGGAACCGGCGTAGATGATGGCGCGTGACGAGGTGACGATCAGACCGCCGCGTTGCCGATCCATCCCGGCTGCCACCGCCGCCGCCAGGTCGCCGACTTGCGCCCCGATGCCCGGAAGCAAAATTGGCTGGTCCGGACAAAGCGCCCGCACCGCCGCCAGGTCGGCCGGGTAGGTGGCGCCGACGACCAGGCCGACGGTCGCCGGGAACCGCGCCGACCACTCGCGCGTGCCCGCCGCAACGTCCAGTGCGAGCGACCGTACGACCTCGCCGCTCACGGGCAAATCCTGGAACTCGCCGCTGCCAGGATTACTCGTTTTGCAGAGGATGAAAACTCCCCGACCGGGTCGATTCAGGAACGGCTCCAGGGCGTCGGAGCCGAGATAGGGGTTGAGCGTGACCGCATCGAACCTCCACACATCGTAGACGCCGCGCGCATAGGCGGCGGCCGTGGACCCGATGTCGCCGATCTTGGCATCGAGGATGACCGGCACGTCGGGCGGCACCAGCGCGCGAGTGCGCTCCAAAGCCCGAATCCCGGCCGCGCCGTGGGCGAGGTAGAACCCGAGGTTTGGCTTGTAGGCGCAGACGAGATCGGCCGTCGCCTCGATCAGACCGGCATTGAAGCGGACGATCGCCGCTTCGACATCGTCTACGGCCCGCAGCGGTTCCGGTAGCCGAGCGACATCGGGGTCGAGCCCCACGCAGACAAGGCTCCCCGACTGCCCCATCCGCTGACGCAATCGGTCGGCCCAGGTCGCGACCGTATCGTTTGTCGCCATGATCCATCCCCTTCCGTGCCTGTCGGTCATCGATTCGCGGCGCACAGTATGCCGCGTTCCGCATAGGGCCAATGAAACGAAGCCATTTCCTGTGACAATGTGTACGTACACCTTGGATTGCGCCGATGCTACAATGAAAGTGTCGATGGGGGTCGACGAGGGAGATATCCGGGTAGGAAATCCGCGACTGGGGTCGCGAGACGCCGCGCCCGAACCGACGGCAACGGGAAGGATCTGGCAGGTTGACGACGCCATCGAGCCCGGGGATCGTCCGGGATATCGAGCGCGACCCGGTTTCGGGTTTGGCGTTTCCCACGATCGCCGACGTCTGGCGCGCTCGCGCCGTCGTGACGCAGTTTCTGCCGCCAACTCCGTTCATCGCCAGCGCGGCGCTCGATGAGCGACTGGGGTTCCACTGCCGGATCAAGTGCGAGAATCTGCAACCCATCGGAGCCTTCAAGGTGCGCGGCGGGCTGACGCTGATGGACGTCCTGACGCCGGAAGAGCGCGCCCGGGGCGTCGTCTCCGCCTCCACCGGCAACCACGGGCAGTCGATCGCCTACGCGGCCAACATCTATGGGGTTGCCGCCCGAGTCTATATGCCGGAGCGAGCCAACCCGCTCAAGGTGGCGTCCATGGAGCGGTTGGGGGCGCGCGTGATCGGTGTCGGAGCGGACTTCGACGCCTGCCGCCTCGCCGCCGAAGCGGATGCCCGCGAAACCGGAGCGCTCTACATCGAGCCGGCCAACGAACCGCGGCTGATCGCCGGGGTGGGAACTTGCGCACTTGAGATGCTGGAGACCGACCCGGAGCTGGATGCCATCTTCGTGCCGGCGGGCGGCGGCAGCGGGGCGAGCGCGGCGGGGATTGTCGCCGGCGCTCTGGCGCCGCAAGCGAAGGTGATTGCGGTGGGCGCGACCGGAGCGCCAGCGCTGTACGACGGCTGGCGGAGTGGCGACCTCGTGGCCTACGAACGCACCGAGACATTTGCCGAAGGGGTCGCCACGCGGGTGGCGGCCAGTCTGCCCGTGGCGCTCATGCGACGACATCTCCACGATTTCCGACTGGTGAGCGATGCTGAAATGCGACGGGCCATCTTGACGTTGCTGGAAACGACGCGGATGCTGGCGGAAGGCGCGGGGGCGGCAGCCCTCGCCGCGGCCTATGCGATGCGCCACGAACTGGCGGGGCGAAACGTTGGGGTGGTGTTGTCTGGCGGCAACTTCACCCTCGAGTCGCTAGCGGAGACGCTGGCCACGGAGCAGCCTTGGTGAGCGGCTTTCTGAACTGGCTGGGGGTGGGCCGGAGCAACGGCGCGGGCGATGCCGTATTGCTGATCGCCCGCGAAGTGGCCGACCGGGTGCGCTCCGTACAGAGCGGACTGGCCGAGATCCGGCAGCCGGCGATCCTGGATCGCCTGACCGCGCAGGATTTCGCCGGACTCGATCAGGTGATCGAGGAGCAAACCGTCGAAGACCGCGAATACGCTATCGTCCTGGCGCGGCTGGTCTACGCCGCCGCTCGCGCCAAGGGATTCGACGAGATCATCGTCACCGCGGCGCTGCGTCTCGACGCGCTGCTGCCGGGCGATGATCCCAGCGGTGAGCGAGTTCGGCTGCTGCGCGACGCCTACACCGTGGCCGGCCGGGCAGGCTATATCGAAGGCGGCCGCGTCGCGCTGAGTCGGCTCGGGTTGCGGGCGCTGGAGAGTGGCGACACCGAGCGCGCCCGGCAAACCCTGCGCCAGCAACTGGAATTGGCTGAAGAGGCGGCCGACACCGCGAGCGAGATCGGCGCGGCCATCGCGCTGGGCGATCTGCTGCGACGGGAAGGCGATCGCCAGGAAGCGCGAGCGCTCTACCGCCGCGCCGGCCGCGCCGCGCAGCGGCTAGACGATCACCATGCGATCGCCGAGGCGCTTGTCCGCCAGATTGAGTTGCTGCCGGGCAACACCGATCTGGCGACCTTGGCCGCGCTGCAGCGGCAGGCCTCCGAGGCTGCCCGCCGGACCGCCGATCTGGGATTGCAAAGCCGCATCGTGCTGAGTCTGGCCGAGACGCTGCGCCGTAACGGCAAAGCGGACGAAGCGGCCGCCCAACTCGAATCCGGACTGCGCATCGCGCATGAGATCGGCGACCTGGCGCTCGAAGGTCGCTGCCGCAGCGCGCTGGTGAATCTGGAGCGGGAACGAGGTCGGTTGCGCGTGGTGGCCGACCATGAACGAGCATTGCTGGGGTTGGAGGAGCGACTGGGCAACCGCGCTGCCGGGGTCGAGTGGGCCACCAGGTTGGGCAGTACGTTGCTGGCGCTCCACCAGCCGGCTGATGCCGCGGAGGCGTTCGCCCGAGCGGAAGAATTGGCGATCGCGGCCGGCTCATCCGCCATGGAGCAGCGGGCGCTAGGCGGACTGGGATTGGCGTTCGCTCACCTCGGGCGACCCACCGACGCACTGGAATATCTGATGCGGGCGCTCGATCTGGCGCGGCGCACCGGAGATGACGCTGGCGAGGCGCGCTGGCTGACCAGCCTCGGCGAAACGCTGTGGCGCGCTGGCCAGTTGGAGGATGCCGGGCGCGCGCTTGGCGATGCCTTGACGCTGACGCGCAATGCCGACGATACCGAGCTGGAAGCGAATCTGCTGGCCCTGCTGGGGCGGCTCTACGTCGCCCGCGGTCAGACGCCGCGCGCCCGCGAGTGTCTCGGCCAAGCGCTGGAGTTGAACCGGCAACTAGGTCAGACTTCCGAGCAAATCGCCAATTTGACGGCGCTGGCGGGGTTGGCCGCCGAAACTGGACAACTCGGCAGCGCCGCCGCGCTCGGCGAGCAGGCGCTGAATCTCGCGACTATCAATGGCGATCGGCTGGCGGCGACCCGGCTGCGGGTTCGCCTCGGACGCATGGCGCAGCGCCGTAAGGATCTACAGAGCGCGCTGGATCATTTTCGGCATGCGGTCGAACTCGCCGCGGCGCTGGATCAGCCGGCGGTGCAGGCGCAGGCGCTGCAAATGCTGGCGACTACGCAGCATGCCGTCGGCGATGCGGCCGCCATCGAGAGCTACGGGCGGGCGCTCGATCTATGCCGCTCGATCGGTGATGCGCGCTGCGAGGCGTTGATGGGCGTCAATCTGGGGCTCTGCCTAGCTTCTGCTGGCCGCACCGACGATGCCGTGGCGATGCTGCGAAATGGAGTGACCACGGCGCGCCACCTGGGCGAAACAGGGGTCGATCTGGCGGCGCGAGCGGAGCAGGCGCTGGTGTCGCTGGGCGAATCCCGACGCGCCCAGGCCGAACCCATGCCGCGCCCGAATCGCCGCGGAACCGTGCCGGGCGCTGATGGCGGCGCTCGCGGCGACGACGAGATTTATCAGGAAGCGACGCTGCCGCCGCTCTAGCACACTTCTGCCCCCCCGCAATCGGCCGTCACCGATCGTGTGGATGCGCGCGACGTGGCAGCTTTTCGCATAACTCCTCTGGACGTCCGTACACCCTCGTGGTAGGCTGTCGGCAAGCAACAAGCGCCTCGCAATTAAAGGAAAAATGACGAACAGATGTTCTGTTTATTCGGTAGCCATGGCTGCCGGCGGCAGAACTTACCCGCCGTGCGGCCGTCGTAATGTCGTGGGGCATGTCACGTCATGACTTGCTCGAGCTTCTCCGCCAGTGCGTTCGCGCTCGCCGCCGGCTTGCCAGTCGACGCGCGCATGGCGATTCACGTTCAGGAGCGCTCCGGGCCATCTGACGCCCGGCTCATCATCGCTGTGGAGCCGATGGAGCCGACCGCCCGCGGGCGGGAATTGGCGGCGTTGGCGCTGGCGACGATCCGCGACGAGTTCGTCGCGGAAGCGGGGCAACCACCCGCGACCGCGCTGCTACGAGCATTCGCCGCCGCCAATCGGGCGCTGCTGGCGGAGAATCGGCCGCTGTCTGGTTGCCGTTGGGAACGCCGTGTTTACGTTGGGGCGACGGCGGTGGCCGTGGCCGGGCGAGAAACGACGATTGTTCAGGCGCCGCCTACCCAGGCCATCGTGGTGCAGGATCGCCAGTTTTACGCCTTTCCCGATCTTGCCTCATGGCGGGCGGACTATGTTCCGGACTCGGACGAGCCGGAACCGGACCCGCTTGGTTGCTGCGAAGCGTTTCGCCCCAGCCTGTTCCGCACGGTGGCCGCCCCCGGCGATGCCATCGTGCTGTGCGCCTCCAACGTGGCGTACGCGATCGCGCGCAACGCCGCTGCCGGCAAACTGGCGGCAAAGGCGCTCAGCATCGGCGATCCGAGCGCCACACTCGACGCCTACGGCGAGATCGCCGCGACCCACGCGCTCGACGATACGTTCGTCGCCGTCGTGCGCATGGATGCGCTCGCCTGTCGCCCCCGTTCGTTTCTCAGTCCCCGGCCGCCAAGGGCGGCGGACGCCTCGGTCGGGGCCGGCGCGAACTGGCCGACGCAAGACGCGCTGACCGAACGCGGCGCGCCTTCACGCACCGGAGTCGCCCGGGCGTCTGCTCCCGCATGGCAGGGCGGAAGCATGATGCAGACTGGAGCGATCGCGCTGACGGCGAATCCGTTCGCCCGGATCGGGATGCACGCGACCGGCATGTTAGGCCCCGGGCGCAAAACGATGTCACCAGTTGCGCTGCCGACCCGGAGGCGGCTGGTCAACGCACCCGGCGCTATGAGCGTGCACCGGTATCGTGGCGAGCGATCCGCCCCGGCTGGACTGACCGCGGGATTGCCGCGCGGGCTGGATGGCGTCGTACGGGGACGGATCGCCGCCGTCGGGTTCGCTGCGTTGGCCCTGGCCGGCGGCTTCTATGCGTTGGATGCCCAAAACCGACGCGGCGCCGAAGCGCGATCCGCGATCGAGACCGCCGAAAGCGCCGTCGGCAACGCCGTCGCCGATCCTGCGACCGCACGCGAGGCGATCGCCGAAGCGGAGGTGGCGCTGACCGCGGCGCGCGCCGCGGGAGCCGACCCGGCGTTGCTGCGGACGCACGAGCAGGCGCTCGATGACGCGCGCGACACTGCCTGGTCGATCGGCCGTCTGGGCGAACCGCACCGGATTGGTTCGCTGCCGCAGGCGATGCGCGGCCATCCAGTGCGGTTGCTGGCGCTGGGCGATGCCGCCTACCTGGCCGGCGATGGTTTCTACCAGATCGATGCGCCCTCGGGAGCGTTGGTGCAAGTGCTGGCTCCGGAGCAACCGATCGTTGGCGGCGCCTTGGGGCCGATCGTCGATGGGGCCGCCGACGATGTGAGCGCCGTGCTGACCGATGGTTTCGGCGCTGCGCGACTCAACCAACAGGGCGCTTGGGAGTGGGCGTCGCTCAAGGCTGCCGACGATGGCTCGAACCCGGCGGCCGGACCGCTCGCCGCCTTCAACGGCGCCCTCTACGCGCTGACGACCGATGGTGCGATCGTAAAATACGACACCGACGGGGCCAGTATGACGCCGCGTGAATGGGCCAGCCCGGTCGACTTTCCCGATCTCGCTCAAGCGCGCGATCTCGTCGTCGATGGTCGCGTCAACGTGCTGCTGGATGACGGCCGGGTGCTCGCATTCTATAAGGGGACGCTAGAGACGGCGCAGTCGGCGCCGGTGACCCCGGAGTTGTCGGGTGAGGCGTACTTCGCGAGCGCGCCCGATTCTCGCGCGCTCTATATCGTCGAGCCAGGCGCTCGGATCGGCGGCAGCGCCGGTCGCATCATCCGCTTCGACGCCGGGGGAGCGACCCAGCAATTCCTGGTCCCGAGACCGGGTTCGGGCGGGTTGGAGGCGGACCTGGCGACGCGCGCGCTGGGAGCCGCAATCGATGTCGCGGTGCTGGAGGGCAGTGGAACGATCTACTTCCTGAGCGGGGTCGACATCTGGCAAGCCACGTTGCCGCCGATCGTCGGGGCCTGATCGCGCAGATTTGCGATGGGGAAGGGAGAGTGAGCGGGCCGGGAGCGCATCCCGGCCCGCTCACTGTGACTACCGGTCAGGCGGCGTGTGTCGGCAGTGTGCGTGGACCGCGGATGAACGAAGCGCGATTCCAGTCGATCTGTTCCGACGTGAGCCGAAGCGTGGGGTAGCGTTGCCGCAGCGTCGTCAGCGTGATCCGCAGCTCCAGCCGCGCCAGCGCCGCGCCGAGGCAAAAGTGGGGACCGACGCCGAAGGTGAGATGGCGATTGTCGGCACGGTCGAGATGGAGGGTGTCGGGGTCCGGGAAGCGCGCGGGATCGTGGTTCGCGCCTCCGATCCAACACCAGACCGACTGTCCATGCTGGATCCTGGCGCCGCCGATGTCGCAATCTTCCGTGGCGAGGCGGGCGAGCCCCTGGAAGGGCGGGTCGTAGCGCAGCAACTCTTCGATGGCGACTGGCAGCTCGTCGTCGGTCAAGCCAGTCCATGCTCCGTCTAACTGCAGGAGCCGCCGGACGGCGTTGCCGATCGCGTAGCTGGTGGTTTCGTGGCCACCGATCAGCAGAACGACCAGTTGTGAAATCAGTTCGTCGTCGGATAAGGCGTCGTCGTTGTCGCGAGCGGCGACGAGACCGCCAATCAGGTCGTCGTGCGGCGCGGCGCGGCGCCAAGCGATCGCCTGCTGGAGGTACCGGCCGAGTTCGTAGAAATTATCGATCTGGGCGTCGGAAAGCGCGCCGCCGATCAACCCGTCGGACCATCGTTTGAACATCGGCCACTCGGTTTCTGGCAGACCGAGCAGGCGGGCGATGACGATGGCCGGCAGCGGATAGGCGAGATCGCGCATGACATCCAGCTCGCCGCCGCGAGCCTGGGCGGCGTCGAGCAGATTCGCGACGCTGGCGGCGATGCCGTCGCCCATCCGCGCGACTACGCGCGGGGTGAACGCCGTGTTGACCAGCCCGCGCAGCCGGGTATGCGCCGGCGCATCGCGGGTGATCATCATGTGGCGGCCGACGCGGAAGAGAAAGGCGAGTTTCGGGTTGTCGGTCGGCGGTCCGGCCGCGCGGGCAGGGGCCGTCATGTCGCGCGCGGAGGAGAGACGTGGGTCGCGCAAGGCGGTGGCGACGGCATCGTAGCCGATGAGATGCCATGCGTTCAGCCATGGTGGACCGCCCGGCGGCCCGCCTACCCAGATCGCCGGACCACCTGCGCGCAGCGCCCGGAAGATGGCGGCCGGATCGTCTAGCGCATCCGGGGCGCGGGTGAAGAAGGCGGTAATGCCGTCGACAGCGGCGGTCGTGGACACGGATGCTCCTTGCCGTGGTGACGAGCCGAAGCCGCCGCAGCGACGATCGTCGAATCTCGCAGCGGTGCCCTGCACCGCTATTTCTTGTAGTAGTCGGCGTTGATCTGAGTGTAGTTGGCCCATTGCTCGGGCAGATCGTCTTCGAAGAAGATGGCCTCGACGGGGCAGACTTCAGCGCACACGCCGCAGTCGATGCACTCGTCGGGATTGATGAAATACTGGTCGTCCTCGTCGGTGGAGTGGATGCAGTCGACGGGGCAGACCTCGACGCAGCTTGCGTCCTTCACCCCAATGCACGGCTGGGCGATCACGTACGCCATGACAAAACGCTC
>JADLCW010000455.1 GCA_020847015.1 Thermomicrobiales bacterium
TCAGCCGACGAATACTCCGACGCCCGAACCGACCAACACGCCCACCCCGGAACCAACGGCCACCGCGACACCGCTCCCAACCAGCACGCCGACGCCGCTGCCCACGGCCACCGCCACGCCGGAGCCAACCAGCACGCCGACGCCGCGGCCAACCTCGACGCCCACGCCGCGCCCGACCAGCACGCCCACGCCGCGCCCTGCCGCGACTGCCGCGCCCACCAGCGCACCAATCCCGGCCCCGCCGGTCATCGGCTGACACCACCTCGGCGGTGGGCGACGCAATTGATGGTGCCGCCCACCGTCCTGGGAGGTTTGAAAACTCCATGGATAAGCACGCTCGCCGAGTAACCGTGGTGGAGGTCGGTCCCCGCGACGGTCTCCAGAATGAATCCGCCCCCGTGCCCACCGACGCCAAGATCGCCTTCATCGAGGCGCTGGCGGCGGCTGGCTTACCGGTTGTGGAGACGACGAGTTTCGTCAACCCGAAGGCCGTCCCGCAGCTTGCCGATGCGACGCAGGTGATGCAGGGTGTGCGGCGGCGCCCTGGCGTGCGCTACCTCGCTTTGGTTCCCAATGAGAAGGGGTTGAGGCGAGCGCTGGATGCCGAGGTGGGCGCGATCGCGCTCTTCACCGCCGCCACCGACGTCTTCGCCCAGGCAAATGTGGGAACCACGGTCGACGGCACGTTCGACCGTTTCATCCCGGTCGTCGCCCGCGCTCGCGAAGCGGGGTGCTGGGTGCGCGGCTATGTCTCGGTCGCCTTCGGCTGCCCGTACGCCGGCGACGTCGCGCCGGAGGCGGCTGTCGCGGTCGCCGAGCGGTTATTCGCGCTCGGCTGCGACGAAGTGTCGATCGCCGACACGATCGGAGTCGCTACGCCGGATTCGACCGCACGGCTGCTGGCCGCCGCGGGCGCGCTCCCGATCGAGCGTTTGGCGCTCCACTTTCACGACACCGGCGGGCGCGCTCTGGATAATGTCGCGACAGCGCTGGCTCGCGGCGTGCGCATCTTCGACGCGAGTGCCGGCGGTCTCGGCGGCTGCCCGTTCGCCCCTGGCGCCCCCGGCAACCTCGCGACTGAGGCGCTGCTGGACATGCTCGACCATGCCGGCTACGAAACCGGCGTCGACACGACGGCTGTAGCGGGGGCAACAGCGCGTTTGCGCGCATGTCTCGCCGCTTCCGCCCCGACCGGTCCCTGATTCGCGCCGCCTCGTGATCGGCTATGTCGTGGTGGTCGTCCTCGTCATCGTCGCGCTGACCGCGGTCGTCATTGCCCTCAATGCCGATCGACCGCAGGCGGCGCGTGAGCGAGTGTGGGTTGCCCTCGCCGCCTCCGACGGGACCGGCGAGGGTTTGCCCGATCCGGCGCACGGGAACTGGATCGCCCTGATCGCCGCCACGTTGCCGCCGTGGGTCGCGGTTCACAATCTCTCGATCGGCGGTCTCACGCTCGATGTCGCCCTGGGAGAACCCGCTGCCCAGACCGTCATGTTGCGACCAGATGTCGTCACGGTCTGGCTCGTCGTCAACGATTTCGCCGCCGGCCGCTCTCGTGACGTCTACCTTGCAGATCTTGACCGTCTGCTCGTGCTGCTGGACCCCACCGGCGCCCAAATCGCCATCGGAAACATGCCAAACCTCTCGACCGTACCCCGCTTCGCCGCCGATCCGGTGGACGATGCCGAGCTGGCCGCGCGTTGTGCGGCGTGGAACGCTGGCATCGCCGAAGTTGCCTCGCGTCATGGCGCCACGGTTATCGATCTGTTTACCCAACCAGTGGAACCCTCATCCGTCGGGTCGGATGGGTTTCACCCCAGCACCGCCGGCCAGGCGCGTCTGGCCGCGGCATTCGGGCCATGGGTGCGGCGAGCGCTCGGACTACCGCCGGGCATTGCCGATAGCGCGCCGCCTCGGTAGGATGCGCCGCCGGCGCGCCATCTGGCGACGCCACAGCCGAGCCAAGGAGAATCTACGTGGAACCGCGCGCGTTCGATCTGCTTCGCCGCCTGCTCGATGCCCCATCTCCCTCCGGCTTCGAACAGGCCGCCGCCCGCATATGGCGCGAGGAAGCCGAAACCTTCGCCGATGAGGTCACCACCGACCTGATGGGCAATACCTTCGCTCTCGTGCGTTCCGCCTCCGGCAGCGCCAATGCGCCCAAGGTGCTGGCTGCCGGTCACATCGACGAGATCGGCTTCATCGTCAGCCAGATCGACGAGCAGGGATTTCTCTGGCTTCAGCGCCTCGGCGGCTGGGACGAGCAGGTGATCGTCGGGCAGCGCATCCGGATTCTGGGGACGCAGGGCGATGTCGTCGGCGTCATCGGCAAAAAGGCCGCTCACCTGCTGACGCCGGAAGATCGCGACAAGCCGGCTCGCCTGCGCGATCTATGGGTCGACATCGGGGCGAGAGATCGCGCCGACGCCGAGACGCGAGTGGAGGTCGGTTGCGCCGCGGTCATCGATGCGCATTTCCTGCAGATCACCGACGATCTCTGCGTCTCCCGCAGCATGGACAATCGCGTCGGCGCATTCGTCGGGCTGGAAGCCGCGCGCCAACTCGCCGCCGAGCGCGCCTCGGTCGACTTCGTAGCCGTCGCCACCGTGCAAGAAGAAACCGGACTCACTGGCGCTCGGGTTGCCGCCTTCAGCGCTGCGCCGCGCGTCGCCATCGCGCTCGATGTCACGCACGCCACCGACTATCCCGGGGCCGACAAGCACAGCAATGCGGAGGTGACGCTTGGCGGCGGTCCGGTGCTCTCTCGTGGAGCGACGCTTAGCCCGGTGGTGTTCCAAGGGCTGCGCGACGCCGCTCGCCGCATCGATCTCCCCTACCAGTTGCAGGCCACCGGCAACAATAGCGGGACCGACGCCGACTCCATGATCGAGAGCGGTCCGGGAACCGCGGCCGGGTTGATCTCGATCCCGAACCGCTACATGCATTCCCCGAACGAGATGGTCAGCCTTGCCGATCTGGGCGCTTGTGCCCGGCTCCTGGCCGAGTTTGTCCGCGGCGTCACGCCGGACAGCGATTTTCGCCCCCGGTAAACGACGGGAATCCAAGCGCGGTACGGTCCTTGCGACGTGTGGCCGCGTAATTTCCCGTGCGGCAAGGGTAGAGTGGTTGATGTGACCGACAGGCGATTGACTCGGCGCGACCCGCATGGGTCGCGGTTTCGGAGGGGTGGGCGGGCGCGGCCGGTGGCGCCTCGGATTGCGGAACCGGCCGCGTCCGAGATGTGGTTGGCGGTGAAGGCGACGTCCGGGTTCCGATGAAGATGGCCAAAATCCTCGTCGTCGACGATGAGACGGCGATTCGTAATCTCATCGTGGCGGTGTTGGAGGAGGAGGGGTACGACGCGATCGGCGTCGCCAGCGGCGCCGCCGCGTTGCGCGTCGCACCCACCGAACGACCCGATCTCGTGCTGCTCGACATGATGATGCCCGGGATGGACGGCCGGGAGACGCTCTGTCGGCTTCGCGAATACCCGGAGACACGAAGTACGCCAGTGATCGTCATGAGCGCTGCCGTCACCGCAGAGCAGTGCGGCCCCGAAGCGGCGGCGTTTCTTCCGAAGCCGTTCGACCTCGTTGTGCTGCTGGATACGATCGAGCAGGCGCTTGCCTGACATGCCGTGGTCGCACAGCCGATCGAAGCGCTGCCATGCGCTGGCGGCGCACCCAGCGGCAGCGATCCATTTGGCGCCTACCAGCATACCCGCAGGCAGTCTCGCACGCTCGCAGCCAACTCCTTCCCGCCACGCCGCTCCGAGAAAACTGCCCCCGGGGTCATGGTCGGCATTGGGCGTGCCGGAGCGGGATATAATGCGCCCGCGCCCGCGCAACCGCCCGCGACGCCCTTCGGGGACTCGGTCCCGCCATGCCCGGAGTTGCTACGATGCCCTTATCCGACACCCAGCGCGAACCTGCGACCA
>JADLCW010000456.1 GCA_020847015.1 Thermomicrobiales bacterium
GAAAAATGGGATTGCAGCGAACGTTGCGAAAGCACCGATTGCCGGATTAATCTCTAGGCTCTTGATACAAGGTACGAGAACAAGATCAACATACCAAGACTGAAGTCGATCGACCGGACTGCCGCGAGCGCTCCATGCCAATGCGATCGGGGCGATGCTGCACAACGTAATTTCCGCGTGTACAAGCCAGATTCAGTAGGCGTATGATACCGTCGCGCCGCACGCAGCCGAAGCAGCGGAACTCTCTGGCGCGATGCCTCCGCGTGTACGTCTTGCCGGCTGCTGCTGGAGGCGCTACGCTGCATTCGGCAGGACATTTAGGCGCAACGCCCAAGCATGGGAGCCAAAGAATGGTCGTGGAATTGCAGCCGGCAGCCTCGCCAGACCGCGCCGACGCGATCGAGCACGCGATCGAGCGAGTAGGGCAGGCCGACGTTCGCCTCGTCGATCTTCAGTTCAGCGACATCGCCGGCGGCGCGCGCGCCATGACGATCCCCGCCGATCTGGCGCGAACGATTCTGACCCACGGCTACCGCTTCGACGGTTCGGCGGTGACCGGCGGGCTGCGCGAGATCGAACTCGATCTCTATCTGATGCCCGACCCGACCACGCTGCGGCTGGCGAGCCCGGTCGCGGGCGCCGAACCGCGCGGTCAGCTCACCTGTTCGATCATTCGGCGCGACGGGCAGCCCTTCGCCGGCGATCCGCGCTCGATTCTGGAGCGGGCGCTGACCGAGGCGCGCGCCGAGGGCTATGACTACCGAGTCGCGGTGGAGCTGGAGTACTACCTGTTCAGACCGGAAGCGGTCGGCGTTCAGGTGGCCGACGAAGCCGGCTATTTCGGCATTGGGCAGGAGCACGGCGCAGCGGCGCGCGACGAAATCGTCGCTACGCTGCAGGCGATGGGCATTCGGGTGGGGGGCGCCCATCACGAAACCGGTCCCGGACAAGAAGAACTGGATCTGCTGCCGGAGCCGGCGCTGCGGATGGCCGACCAGGTGCTGGCCGTGCGCCAGGTGATCCGCGCCGTCGCCGGCCGCCACGGGTTGCGTGCCAATTTCATGCCCAAACCGCTGGCTGACGCTCCCGGCTCTGGCATGCATGTGTTCCAGCGGTTGCTCCGGTCGGCAGATGGAACCGACGCGCTGCGCGGCGACGACGACGAACTCTCTCCGATGGCGCGCCATGTGATCGCCGGGCAACTGGCGCATGCCCCGGCGATGGCGGCAGTGCTCTGCCCAGGGGTAAATTCCTACAAGCGGCTGGCGGCCGGTCATCGTGCGCCGCGCCACGCCACCTGGGCGCGGCTCAGCCAGGCGTCGCTGATTCGGGTGCCGTCGTGGAGTCCGGCGCAAGGTTCCCATGTCGAACTCGAGTTGCGGCTGCCTGATAACCTCGCCAACCCCTACCTGGCGCTGACGGTGGCGCTGGCCTGCGCGCTGGACGGCACGCGCATCGCGGATGAACCACCGACCCCGCTCGACGAAAACCTCGTTCGCTATGACGACGCCGAACTGGAGCGGTTGGGTGTGCCGCGGCTGCCGGCCACCTTGGGCGATGCGCTGGAGGCGTTCGCCGAGGACGATCTGGTGCGCGATGCGCTTGGCGACTATGTCAGCGGTCAGTTGCTTTACGTCAAGCGCGCCGAGTGGAATGACTACAGCCGCCATGTCAGTTCGTGGGAATATGCCCGCTACGGCGAGTAGCTCGACGGAGGCGAACTCGATGCTCACTGTCGCCGACGTCATCACGCTTGCGTTGCCGCCCGGTTCCAGCGTCGCCGCCGGAGGCGTCGGGTTGAGCCGCGAGGTGACTTGGGCGACCCGCATCCGCGCCAGCCCACCGGCCTTCGCGCATCTCACTGGCGGCGAACTGGTGCTGCTGCCGGTGGTGGTGTTGGGACAACTGGACGAGCGACTGACGCTGGAGGCGGCGATTCACCAGTTGGCAAGCTTTGGCGTGGCGGCAGTTGCGCTGATCGGCGTAGCCACCGAAGCGGCGTGCATCGCCGCCGACGAAACAGGATTGCCATTGCTGCTGCTGCCGCCGGATGCGGAACCGGGACCATTGGAGCGGCAGGCAGCCCGCATCATCACCGACCGCCGGCGCGAGGTGCAGCGGCGGGGGCAAGAGGTGTTTCGTCGGCTGATGGAGTTGGCCATCGCCGGCGAACCGTTGGCCGGCGTCGTTCGCGCGCTGGCCGACGTGTCCGGCCGGGCAGTCATTCTGGAAGGGCGTGATGGCCGGCTGCTGGCCTACCACGCCGGACCAGGGCAGGGGCCGCCGCGCGAGGAGCTGGAACCGCTGCTGACACGCGATCGGCCGGAGTTGGTCCGCTGGTTGCGCGCCGAAGCGGCCAGCAGCCCGGCCGATCCGCCCACCGCGCTCTATCACCTGGGGCGGTCGTGGTCGCGTGTGGTGGCCCCGGTGATCGGACGCGACGGGTTGCTGGGCAGTCTCTCGCTGGTGACGCTGCGCGCTCGCGCCGCCCCAGAGGACGGGCAGGCGACCGCGCGCGGAGCCTCGGCCTGCGCCATCGTGCTGGCCCGCGAGCAGGCCGCGTTTTCGGCGCGCCGCGAGGTCGAGCTGCATGTGTTGGACGAGGTGCTGGACGGCGCGCTGCGCAGCGAGGCGACATTGTTGCAGCAGGCTCGCCGGCTGGGTCACGATCTGAACGCGCTCCACGCCGCCGTCGTGCTGCGCCTCGACCAGCCGAATGCCGGCGTTCCGGTGCGAGCGCAGGGGCGCGACGAGCGCTGGGAAGTCTTGGGCGAGGCGCTGGCGCGCGCGGCGGGCGGCACGGCTCCGCGAGTGCTGTGGAGAGTGCGCAACAACTGCGCCGAAATCCTGTGGCCGGCTGCCTCCCCGGCCGAGGCGCTGCGGGCGGCGACCACCATCCGCGACGATCTGAGCGCGCTGGCTGCGCTTGGCAAGGATAGTTCCGCGGCGACCTTGGTGTCGGTCGGGGTCGGCGTGCCGCAGGGGGGCATCGAAGCGCTTCGCCGCTCCCATCAGCAGGCGAAACATGCGCTCGCGTTGGGGCGGCGGCTGCACGGCCCCGGGCGCCTGACCAGCTTTGATGACCTCGGCGTCTACCGCCTGATCTACGCCGCCGAGCAACTGCCGGAACTCGACGCCCTGTATGAAGAAACGTTGGGTTCGCTCCTCCGCTACGACCGGGAGCACAACGCCGATCTGCTGCGCACGCTGGCGGCGTTCTTCGCGGCCAACGGCAGCCCCAAGGAGGCGGCCGAACGCTTGCAGGTGCACCGCAACACGGTGCTCTACCGGCTGGATCGGGTCCGCGACATCACCGGATTCGATCTGGATGACGCCAGCTTGCGCCTGCGCATGCATTTGGCGCTGCACATTCATGTGGCGCTGACCGATAGCGACATCGCAGTCGGATAGGAAGTTGGACAGACTGGCGAAAACATCCAGGTCGCGCCGATTGAAGAGGATGCGCCGAGCGAGCTCCGAAATCCAATATAGAACGGGGAAGATGGTGCGCGTGCGTCATGCCAGAGGTTCTTCTCGACGATTCTTGTAGTCAACCCAAGCTTGACGCACCCGTTTGCTGCTCCGCAAGTCAAACTCGGCCATGATCTTCGCTCGGAACGTAGACTCCTCGTCCTGATCGACTAGCGGGAGCGGTGGACCCAGCTGCCAGAGAAGCTCCATCACGTTGGCGTGGGCGTCACGGTAGTCCCAATGACTCGTTTGCAGATTCTTGTAGAGCACCTGGAGCTTTTCATTGTCAGCACCTGCGGCAAACGCCTCATCCCAAAGAGCTGCTCGCTCGTTGAACTCCTCGACCACACTCCCGAGGAGGATGAGTCCCATGAAGA
>JADLCW010000457.1 GCA_020847015.1 Thermomicrobiales bacterium
ACGAGGATGAACACGAACAGCGTGATGAGCAGCAGCACCGGGATCATCTGGATGAGCCGGCGCACGATGTAACCGATCATGGGTGAGGCGCCGCGTGACGGGGGCCATGCCATGCATTGGCGCCCCCGTCAGGCTGGCTAGGCGTCGGCCCTCCAAGTTTCCCAGAGCCGGTAGTTTCCGGTCGGCAGAATGTGGAAATTCTGGATGACGGCCTGCGTGGCGGTGCGCCCGGTCGGATAAAACAGGTACAGCGAAGGGGCGTCTTCGGCCACCAGCCGCTGAATCTGGCTGTACAGCGCGAGGCGCCGATCGGGATCGAGTGTCGTGCGTGCTTCGATAACCAGCTTGTCGACCTCCTCGTTCTTGTAGCCGGTCCACACCGAATCGACGCCGCCGTCGCTCTGCACGGCGACGGTGGTCAGTTCGTCGGGATCGATGATGTCGCTGGTGTAGTACTGCGCGGCGATCTGATAGTCCATCGAGTTGCGGCGGTCGGAGAGAGCGGCCGGGTCCAGTTGGGTGATGGTGATCTGCCCCCCGATCTGCGCCAGATCGGCCGCCACGAGCTGCGCCACCTGGGCGCGCACCGGATCGCCGGCGTCGATGAGCAATTCGGCGGCGAATCCGTCCTTGGCCGCCGATTCGGCGATCAGCGCTTTGGCCTTGTCGAGATCGTGGGGGTAGCCGGGAGCCTCGGCGTCGTGTCCCCACATCAGCGGCAGATAGGTGGTGGCCGGTTGGCCGGCTCCGAACAGCACGTTCTGGATAATCGCGTCGCGATCGATCGCGTAGTTCATCGCCAGCCGCAATTTGGCGTCATCGAATGGCGGGCGGGTGTTGAGCATCGGGTAGTAATCAAGGCGAGCGACGGCGTCCTGCAGCACGATGGCATCGGGGTTGGCGCGCAGCGCATCGAGTTGGCTGAACGGCACATCGGTGGCGATATCGAGTTCGCCGGCCTGGAACTGGAGCATGCGCGCGTTGGAGTCGGTCAGCACCTGGAGATGCACCTCGTCCAGGTAGGGTTGTCCGGCCACCCAGTAGTTGGGATTCTTCTTGAGCACGATCTCGACGCCCTTGTTCCAGGAGTCGAACATGAACGGACCCGACCCGATCGGGTGCTGCCAGAGCTCGTCGCCCTGCTCTTCATACAGCTTCTGCGGGAAAATGGAGGCGGCGAACAGCGCCATCACCGCCTCGAAGGGCGCCCAGGTTTCACTCAGCGTGGCGACGACCGTTTTATCGTCGACGGCCTCGACGCTCGCCACGGCCGTGAAGAGGAAGGTCCACAACGACGTGTCGTCGGAGATCGCGCGGTTCAACGAGAACACGACATCGTCGGCGGTCACCGGCGCGCCATCGTGGAACGTCGCGTCGCGCAAGTGAAACGTGTACGTTTTGGCGTCCTCGGACACATCCCACGACTCGGCTAGCCCCGGTTCCACACTGAGTCCATCCGGTGCGACCCGAACCAACTGATCGTAAACGAGCAACTGGGTCCAGATGCTCATGTTGTCGGTGACGGTGATCGGATCGAAACTCTGCACGTCGTTGTCGGCGAGACTCATGCTGAGCGAACCGCCGGCTTTCGGTTCGCCATCCTGAGCGGCTGCGGCGACGCCCCGGCGCGCCGTGGGCATCTGACCGAACGCCAGCGCCGCCGCACTCAGTCCCATGGCTTGCAGCACCCGCCGGCGGCCGATCGCCCACGCCCGCTGCTGGGCGACGACTCGCTCGTCGCCGCTCTTGCTGCTCTCGCGTCCAGTCATCGACGTTGTCCTCCCGGATGGCGCTGGGCGCCGCTGGCGGTCTCCGCCGCCCGACACGCCGCCGCTTGCCTGCGTCCCATTCGCCTTGGGTGGCAGCCTACTACGGTTGTATACACGTCGCAACGAATGTGCGAGAGTGGCGCGGCCGGATGCCGCGGGGAATATGAGAGCGTGCGCGAAACCAGTTGCCCGCGCCGCCGGGGCGACCGATCGAGGGAGGTGCGTGGTGCCGTTGCCGATCGCCGAGAATCCGACTCTGCACGACCGCTTCGTCGCGTCGGCGCTCGCTGCCGGTGCGAATCCGACACCCGTGGTCGAGGTCGGCATCCCCATGCGCGACGGGATCGAACTGGCCGCCGACGTGTATTTGCCAGTCGAAACGGCGCGGCCGGCCCCGGCGATCGTGACGATCACCCCCTACGACAAGGGCAGCGGGATGCTCGTCACCGCCGAGGCGAAATTTTACCAACAGCAGGGCTATGTCTTCGTCGCCGTCGATTGCCGCGGCCGGGCCAAATCCGAAGGCGAATGGCGAGCTTTCGTGCACGACGCCGCCGACGGTCACGACGTTATCGAGTGGGTGGCCGCCCAGCCGTGGTGCACCGGCAAAGTCGGCATGACCGGTCTCAGCTATATGGGCTGGACCCAGTGGGCCGCGGCCTCGGCATTTCCGCCGCACCTGAGCTGCATGGTTTCCACCTCGGCGGCCGGGCGCTGGCAGCGGGAGATCCCCTACACCGACGGCTGCTTTCAACTCTACTTCGGCTGGTGGGTGTATATGGTGCGCCGGCGGATCACCGAGTCCTACGGATTGTCCCAGACCGATTGGGCGGAGAAGCTGCGCGAACTACCGCTGGAGGCGATCGGGGAGTTTATCGACCCGGCCGGGCGCACCTGGCGCGACATCATGGACCACGACACCCTGGACGACTTCTGGCGCGCGGTGCGGGTGGACGATGCCTACCAAAGCATCGATGTGCCCTGCCTGCACGTGACGGGTTGGTTCGATCTGGAGGATCTGCTCGGGGCGTTCTCCCATTATGAAGGCATGATGGCGGAGTCGCCCGCCAAGGCGCGGCAGCGGCTGATCGTCGGACCGTGGAGTCACGTCAATTCTCGCTCGCCGCACGACAGCTACGCCGGGATTCCGTTCGGGTCGGCGGCGGCCGTCGACATGGACCGTGTGCATCTGCGCTGGTTCGACTATTGGCTGAAGAGCGCAGGGCGCGGGTTGGAAGACGACGCCCCGGTGCAATTATTCGAAACCGGCACGAACCGTGGGCGAGCGGAGGCGACCTGGCCGCTGGCCGTGCGCGAAGCATCGCTGTATCTGGGCGGTGCGGACGCCGGCACGCTGGCGGCCACGCCGCCGGTCCAAGCGTCGTCGCGCAGCTATCGCTACGACCCGAACGACCCGGCCCCGACCCAGATCAATGTCGAACGGTATCCGATCGAGGATGTGCCGCTCGATCAGACGTCGGTCGAGGCGCGCGACGACGTGCTGACCTGGACCAGCCCGCCGCTGACCGACGAGCTGGTCGTTTCCGGATGGGCGCATCTCGAATTGTTCGC
>JADLCW010000458.1 GCA_020847015.1 Thermomicrobiales bacterium
ACGACTCGCCCGAACACCGCGCTCACATGCAGCGGGCCGAACGACGCCAGCAGCCCGGAGCGGCCCGCATCGGCAAGACCACGGCCGACCTGATGAAGCGGCAGCGTCAATCGATCCTGGCGCAACTTCGCCAGCGATCGATAACCCGCGATGTTGCGGACATGATCGAGCAGCCCTTCAACCTCGCCCGGTGGATACGTGAGTTCAGCATCGGCATCCGGCCCGTCCTGCACGACGTCATGGGCGAGGCCGGCGCGCAGTCGATGGACGATCTCGGTGTCGGCATCAATTTCGACCTGTTCGATCCGAACGTCATCAACGCGCTGGAAAAGCAGGTACAGCGATTCGCCCGGGAGGTGAATGAAACCACATGGGATCGATTGAAGGACTCGCTCGGCGCGGGCTACGAAGCCGGCGAGACGGTCGATCAGTTGGCCGAGCGGGTGAACGCCGTCATGGGCGACCGCATCGCGTCGTCCGGTGAAACGATCGCCCGCACGGAATCGAACATCACCCACTCGAACGCCGACATCCTGAGCTGGAAGCAATCAGGCGTGGTTGGCGGGAAGGAGTGGTTGGCGGCGCTTGACGACCGCACCCGCGAGTCCCACGTCTCCGCGCATGGCCAGATCGTCGGGCTGGATGAGCCGTTCAACGTGGGCGGTCATCGGATGCAGGGACCGGGACTCGGCGGGCCAGCGTCGGAGGTCGTGAACTGCCGGTGCGCCATGACCGCCGTGCTCGATATGGACATGCCGGGGTGGGAGGGATAGATGACCTGCATTGTAGGTGTCGTTGAGAATGGCACTATCTACATGGGCAGCGATAGTCAAGTGACGTGCGGATGGGCGAAGTATCCGCTCGCAGATTCGATGCCGAAGGTTTTTTGCAAAGGCGAGATGCTGATAGGGGCGTGTGGGCAGATGCGTGCCAACAACGTCCTACGGCACAACTTTACGCCGCCACCTCACCACCCCGCAGAGACGGAAGATGTCACCTACATAGCGCTGCACGTCGTTGACGCGCTCCGCGAAACGTTCAAGGCGGCCGGTGTGGCGAAGATCAGCGAAAGCGTTGAACAGAACGGTGAATCTACCTTCATGATCGGGTATCGGGGCAAGCTCTACAAAATCGCGCACGATTGGGCAACGGTTCAGATTGCCGCGCCCTATCTGGCGATCGGGTCGGGGCAGGAATACGCATATGGCGTACTGTTCGCCACTGAAAAGAAAAATCCCCGGAACCGAATCACAACCGCGCTGGAAGCCGCATCAACGTTCGACATTGGCTGTTCCGGGCCATACGTGATACTCCCGGAGTGATGTCGATGAGTCCCAAAACCGTTCTAATCGCTGGCAGGGAGCTTCCGCTTCCCGATTGGCCGGATATAGATGCCCCGCAGACCGAGGCGGAACGCCGTCTCTGGATGACGCGCCGTCAGGCGATCATCATGGAGCTGGGCGCGATCGAGGACTATCTCGATCTGCCGCGGTCGATCGTGCCGAAGCGGAAGCGCGAGCATGTCGATCAGGAACGGCGGGCGAGTTGATGGAACTCCCACCGCCGGGCCCGCCAAACCAATCGCCGCCGCGTGACGCGACCATCCCGATCGGATGGCTAATCGTTGCAATGCTGGCGATCGGCTGCATCGCGGTCATTCTGACGTGCTAGAATCGCCATAACTCAATAACTGCCACCGGGCGTGTGCTCAGCGGCTTGTCATGGATCGGAACCACCGGTCCGCCGACAAGCCGCTTTTTCGTTTGCTCAAGGGGCGAACATGGAACCGCAATACATCCGGGCCTATACCGAACGCACCGCCGATTCCCGGCCGGGTGACGCTATCCGTTTCATCGCCTCCACGTCCGATGTGGCGCGGGACGGCATGATCGTTGAGGCAAAGGGCTGGCAGCTCGATAACTTCAAGCGCAATCCCGTCTTCCTCTGGGCGCATGACTACTGGGCGCCGCCGATCGGCAAGGTGACCGACGTCCGCATCGAGGGCGACAACCTGATTGCCGATGTGGTGTTCGATCAGGACGACCCCGAGTCGCAACGCATCGAACGCAAGTACCGCAACGGCATCCTGTCAGCGGTCTCTGTGGGCTTCAACATCATCGATTACACGCCGGCCGCAAATGGCGACCCCATGCGGGCCACCAGGGCCGAACTACTCGAACTGTCAGGCGTCCCTGTGCCGTCTGATCCGAAGGCGCTCAAGGACCGGCAGCGCACCGTCTACCGGCACCTGAGCGACGAGCTGGCCCGGATCGCGGACAGCGACGATACCCACTCTCCTGATTCCAATGGCGACGAGTCCGCGAGGCCGTCGTGGGATGAGACATCGCGCTCCATGCTCGAGCTGTTTCAGCCCTACGGCCTGCGACCGGACCCGATCCGCCGCGCGGAATACGACGACCTCGCCCGCGAGTACGCCCGGCATCGCAAGACGCCGCCCGAATTCGCAACGGCCGCGGAGCTGGAGGCGTTTGACGATGACGCCCTCCGTGGCCGGTTTCTTGAGGGCGAGGCCGATCTTCACGCCGATCACTTCACCCGCCTGATCAGCCGAGCCGGCGCCGTGCTCTCCCGGAAGAACCTGGAGGATCTGAACGCCGCCATCGCCCTGATCAACGGGGTGATGGATCGGGCCAAGAAAGAAACCGACACCGACACCGAATCGGACGACGA
>JADLCW010000459.1 GCA_020847015.1 Thermomicrobiales bacterium
ATGGGGATTGATTGGGGCGAGCACGATCGCTCGCGAGTGGATGATTCCGGCGATCGCTGGCCAGCCGGACAGCCACGTGGTCGGCGTGGCCGGCAGCGACCGGGAACGAACCCGCCGCTTCGCGGCCGAGCTCGACGCAGGGGCGGCTTACGGTTCGGTCGAGGAGTTGCTGACCGACCCGGCCGTGCAGATTGTCTATATCAGCGCCACCAACGAGCGCCACTACCCGTTAACGATCCAGGCGGCGCGAGCCGGCAAGCACGTGCTGTGCGAAAAGCCGCTGGCGCTGAGCGTGACCCAGGCGCGGGGAATGATCGCCGCCTGTGCGTCGGCCGGGGTCGTGTTTGGGACCAACCATCACTTGCGCAACGCGGTCACACACCGGGCGCTGCGACGTTCGATCGCCGCAGGAGCGATCGGCGAACCACTGGCGGCGCGGGTGTTTCACGCCGTGCATTTGCCGGCGCACTTGCAAGGTTGGCGGATCGACCGACCCGACGCGGGCGGCGGCGTCATCCTCGACATCACCGTCCACGATGCGGACACCTTGCGTTTCGTGCTGGATGACGAGGCGGAGGAGATCACCGCGCTCACCGCCTCGCAAGGCATGGGCAAACAGGGGTTGGAAGATGCGGTCATGGGCGTGATGCGATTCAAGCGCGGCGTGCTCGCCCAATTCCATGACGCCTTCACCATCCAGCACGCCGGGACGGGTTTCGAAGTGCACGGTACGGAGGGTTCGCTGATCGGGCGGGATGTCATGACCCAGCAGCCTGGCGGGCGGGTCGTGCTGCGGCGCAACGGCCGCGAAGCGGCGATCGAGCTGCCGGAGCCGAACGATCTCTACGAGCGTTCGGTCGCCTGCTTCAACGCCGCGGTGCGCGGCGAGGGCGAACCGTCCGCCACCGGCGAGGACGGGGTGCGCTCGCTGGCTATCGCATTGGCTGCGCGCCAATCTGCCGCCGAAGGGCGCACGGTGACGATCGACTACGGAACCGGAGCGGATGCATGAGCGGTGATAAATCGATCTCGCTGGCGGAGGCGGCGCGGCTGATCCCGGATGGCGCCGTCGTTTCGGTCAGTTCGTCCAGCGGGCTGGGTTGCCCGGATGCGATGCTGCGGGCGCTCGGTGAGCGATTCGCCGCCGAAGGCTCCCCGCGTGGATTGACGACGATCCATCCCATCGCCGCCGGCGACATGTACGGCATCGTGGGGATCGACCACCTCGCGCGGCCGGGGTTGTTGAAGCGGATCGTGGCCGGCAGCTACCCGAGCGGGCCGTCGTCGATGCCGGCCCCGAAGATCTGGCAGATGATCGACCGCAACGAGGTCGAGGCCTACAACCTGCCCAGCGGCGTGCTGTTCCACATGCACGCCGATGCCGCCGCCGGCCGCCCAGGGGTGCTCACCGAAGTCGGGCTGGACACCTTCGTCGATCCCCGCCGCCAGGGCGGCCGGATGAACGAGGCCGCCGTCGAGCAGATCGTGGAATTGGTCGAGTTCGACGGTCGGCAATGGCTCTACTTCCGGGTGATCCCGATCGACGTGGCCATCATTCGCGCCACCACGGCCGATGAACGCGGCAATCTCTCCTACGAGCACGAGGGCGCCTATCTCGGCGCGCTGGATCAGGCGCTGGCGGCGCGCGCCAACGGCGGCGTCGTCATCGCCCAGGCGAAGCGGCTCACCACCGCCGGCTCGATTCCGCCGCACGACGTGCGCGTGCCCTCCACGCTGGTCGACTACATCGTGCTCGACCCCGATCAGATGCAAACCACCCAGACTCACTACGATCCAGCCATCAGCGGCGAAATCCGGAGGCCCCGCCGGGAATTCGAACGCTCTGAGTGGGGGGCCGACAAGGTGATCGCGCGGCGTGCGGCGATGGAGTTGCGCCACGGCGAGGCGGTCAACCTCGGGTTTGGCATCTCGGCGCTGGCGCCGCGCGTGCTGCTGGAAGAAGGTCTGGACGAGGCGGTGACCTGGGTAATCGAGCAGGGGGCGGTCGGCGGCATGCCGCTGCTCGGATTTCAGTTCGGCTGCGCCGCCAACGCCCAGAGCTACATGCCCTCGCCGGCGCAGTTCACTTACTTCCAGGGCGGCGGCTTCGACCGCAGTCTGCTCTCGTTCCTGCAAGTCGACGCCGCCGGCAATGTCAACGTTTCCCGGCTGGCCGCTCGCCCCCATGTCACCGCCGGAGCCGGCGGCTTCATCGACATCACCGCCCGCGCCCGGCATATCGTCTTCAGCGGTTATTTGACTGCCGGCGGCGTCGACCTGGGGCTTGTCGGCGGTCGGCTGGAGATCCGCAGGGAGGGCAAGGTCGCCAAGTTCGTGCCGGAGGTCGAGCACGTCACCTTCAGCGGCCGCATGGCGCGCGAGCGGGGTCAGGATGTCACCTTCGTTACCGAGCGCTGCGTGATCCGGCTGCTGGATGAAGGGCTGACGGTGATCGAAATCGCGCCGGGCGTCGATCTGGAGCGAGATGTGCTGGCGCAGTCGGCGACGCCGCTGCGGGTCAGCCCGAACTTGCGCCAGATGGACGCGCGGTTGTTCCACCCGGAGCCGATGGGGTTGGCGCTGATGGAGCGGGAGCCGCGCCGGCTGGAGCGCGCCGCCGCGACCGCCCCGGCATAGGGGGTACGGCATGGAACCGGCGGATGGGTTGCTGAGTTTTTCGCCGGACGAGACCCGAGCAGCGACCGCGCTGTTCGAGCGGTTGTTCCCGGCTGACGAGTGCGGGGCGGGAGCAACCGAAATCGGCGTCGTCACCTACATCGATCGCGCGCTGGCCGGAGCCTATCTCGATGTGCGGGAGGTCTATCGCGTCGGGCTGGCCGCGCTGGACACCTCGGCGCGGGCGCGCTGGTCGTTCCCCTTTGCCGACGGCGACCCCGCCGGGCAGGATGCGCTGCTGGCCGATCTGGAGCGCGGCCGCATTGACGGCTGGACGACGCCGGAGCAGATCGCGTTCTTCGACCTCCTGCGGGCGCACATGCAGGAGGGGTTGTTCGCCGATCCGCTCTATGGCGGCAACCGCGACAAGCTCGGCTGGCAAACGCTGGGGCACCCGGGCGTGTGGCTGGACAACAGCGCCGAGGAGAATCTGTCGCCGGAACCAGCCGACAAAGGGGGCCGCATCCAGTCGCTGGCCGATGTCGGGTACGCGTTGGGAACGCCTCCCCAAGGACGCGAGATCCCCGGCTACGATCCGCAGCGCGGCGCGCAACCGCCCACCGGCCCCGCCGACGTCATCCTGATCGGCGTCGGCGGGGTGGGCGGCGTCATCGCGCCGGTGCTGGCGAACGCCGGTCTCCGAGTCGTCGGGCTAGAGGCAGGGCCGTATTGGCTGCCGGCCGATTTCGCTCCGGATGAACTGGGCGAGACCTACTATTGCCGGGCCGAACTCGGGCAAAAATTCAAGGCGGAAGCCCCGCGCTGGCGGCCGGCCGCCGGTGAACCAACCCGCGAATTGACCTTCTCGCTGGGGCGCATGGTGAATGGGGTCGGTGGTTCGATCATCCACTATGGAGCCTGGTTGCGTCGGTTTCACCCGCATCATTTTCGGTATCGCAGCTATGCCACGGAGCGATGGGGTGAGGATGTCATCCCCGAGGGATGCACCGTTGCCGATTGGCCCGTCGGCTATGACGAGCTGGAGCCGTTCTATACCGCCGCCGAGCGCATGGCCGGTGTAGCCGGGGACGATTGCAATCCCTATGTGACGCGCAGCGCGCCGTTGCCGCTGCCGCC
>JADLCW010000460.1 GCA_020847015.1 Thermomicrobiales bacterium
CGGCGACCGCCGACGCCCAAGGCGGCGATGGCAATTTGGCGGCTGGCGGCGACGGCGGCCTTCTGGGCGACGGCGGCAACGCGGCGGCCGGCAACGGCGGCAGCGCCGACGCAGACGCCAACGGCGGTACGGTCAACGTAGGCGATATCAATAGCGGCGACAACGCCGGCAACGATATCGACGTCGACTAGACGATGCGTCCTGGCGGGGAGCGCGACTAAGCGCGACCCTCCGCCACCTCAATCAAGGCCAAGAGGCCGGCCCGCCGGGGCCGGCCTCTTGGCGTCTTGTCGCTCTGGCTCGGCCGGGGTCACTGCGGGAGCGTCAACCCCCTCAGGAGCGTCTCGCGCGGAGCCACCTGGCCGTTGTAATCCGCGGCGGGCACGTTCTGGACGATGGCCAGCACCGACTGGTTGGGGACGAGCGGCACGCAGCCGACGAATAACGTGTAGGGCTCTACCCGGTCCGGAAAGGTGTAGTCGTGGTTATAGACGGCGTAGGCTCCGGTGGCGGCGGTGCTGCCTTGCAGCGGTTGCCCATTCTCATCGGTGGCGAGCCGCAGGTTGCTCACGTTGGGGTCTGCGGTGAGCGTCCGCACGAAGTCGTCCACGCAGGCCTGGGGGTCGCCGCCGAATCCCTGCGCCCCGGTGAAGGTGACGTAGCTGGTCCCGTTATAAAGCACGAACCGGTCGCGACCGTTGATCGAGCGCTCTTCTGTGACCTGCCAGGTCGGACCGTAGCCGATGGCGTAGCCGAACGTAGGGCTGGTGTAGGTAGCGCCGGGCGGTGGGGTCGGCTGCGCGGCCGCCTGCTCCACGGCCGCCTGATTTGCGGCAATGAAAATGTTGATATCCGTGCCGCCGCCCGCCGAGGGGCGTAGCGTGACGAACCCAGAGTAGCCAGAATCGTTCTGCTCCCGCGCTTCCAGTGTCAGCCCCTGCTCCTCCGTCCACGGGACGGGGGGCTGACCGCCGACGTCGGCGCACGCCAGATACACCTGCTTGTTGGCTACGCTCTCGTGGACGTGGACGGAGAACGGTTCCCCGAAGAGATCCGTCAGAGCCACGTCGGCCGTGCCGCTAATCAGTTCGTACACGGCGCCATCAGCGGTTTCCAGACGGTAGCTGCGCAACCCGGCCAGGGAGTAGACGACGATGCCGAGTTCGTCGCAGGTTCCGGCGTGGATGTGGGCCAGCCGTGACTCGTCGACCGGCGTCAGTTCGCGCGACGCGCCCGCCGACGTCGGGGGAAGCCCGGCGGTCGGTGTGGCCGCGCCGGCGGGCGGGGTCTCGGCCGCATGCCCCCCGGTCGGGTGCGACTCGGCGACCGAATCTTCGCCTGCGGGCGGAGTCGTCGTTTCCTGTTGGACTACGCCGTCGGGCGCCTCGGTCACGACGACCGTGCCATGCATGCTGGCATGGAAGCCGCAGTGGTAGGCGTAGGTTCCCGGCCGGTCGAATCGCTGACTGAACGCCTCCCCAGGGTCGAGCCGCCCGGAATCGAACGAGCCGTCATCGGCAGTGACGGTGTGGGCGGCCTGACCGTCGTTGGTCCAGGTCACGGTCGTGCCGGCCGCAACCTGCATCTGGGCTGGCTCGAACGCGAAATCAACGACGCGAATCGCGGCGCCCGTGTCGGTTTGATGGGCCGGGACGGCCGCGGCCCCGGTAGGGATCATCACGAACAGCAGCGCGATCGTCGCGGCAAACGACGCGATCATCCGGTGGACGCGGGCACGAGCCATGGCGGCAACTCCTCGATGCATCAGGGCCGCGAACCGTGCCCGCGGCGGCTGCCCGATCCCGGCGGCGAGCCGGGAATGGGCGCCCATATGGTAGCGCCGAAGCGGGGGTTGCGGAATGAGTGCACGGGTCGCTCAGGGTTTCGGCGACTCGGGCGGACGAGGAGGATCGGGGGCCGGTTCGAGGCGGTCGATATACGCGCGCAACTGGTCCACCGCGTCGTCGGCCATTAGCAGTTCGGCGATCGCTTGCTGCCGGTCGTCGTCCCGCGGATCGTCGCGGCGTAGACGGCGCAGGGCCATCTGAAGGCGCCCCCGGACGACCGTGAGCGACGAGCGCATGTCGTGGCGAACGTTGATCGCGGAATCTGCTGGGAATTGCGGGTCTCCGACGGAGGAGGAATCGCTTGGCGCGGGCGCCATGAGAGTCCTCCTGCGAAGACGGCGACGAGCGGCATCGTTTCCACCAACGCAATCGCGTTGCCGTGGAACGCCGGCTAGCCGGCATGGGCGCCAGAAGCGGAATGGACGATCGGGAAAACGATCTGCCGGCTAAATGGGCAGCTTGGCGAAGAGCGAGGCGGGGTCGATGACGATGCCGGGGAGCAAGGCGGATCTCACGGCGCCTGCGCCATCGGGGTGCATGGGCTGGTATTGCCCGCCGCGCAAGGAGTGGATGTGGACCGCGCGGTTGGCGAGGTCGACGAGCCAGTATTCCGGTACGGCGCTGCGCTCGTAGAGAGCGAATTTGCGGACCATATCGGCAGCGCGCGATGTCGGGGAGACAACTTCGACGACTATAGCGGGCGGGCCGTCGAAATAGCGACCCTCGATGAAGCGATCGAGCCGGTCGATCGTGATGAAGAACAGATCGGGCTGCACCGTGTCGCGGCGCGAAAGCCGCACGTCGAGCGGGGAGAGAAATGCCTTGCCGGCTCCGGAAAGACCGCGCCAGCCGCCGAACAGATCATACAGGCGGCCGATGATGTCCTGATGGTCGACCGACGGCGATGGAGCCACCAGCAACTCCCCGTTGATCAATTCGCGATGCTCCAGGTTTGGCAGCGCATCCAGATCGTCCGAGGTGAGCGGCAGGTCGGCGGCGGAGCGGCGAGCGGCGGCCATGGCTTCCTCCCGGGGGCGCGTATTCGCGGCGCATCACCGGCGCGGCGCGAGCCATTCTGCGCTGCCCGATGGCGCGAGCGCGCGCAATGGGGCAGGTTGGCGGCGACCGACGCATGGCGAGCTGGCGGGTCCCTGGCTGACTGCGGCGACAAACGGAAACAGCGAACGACTGGCGGCACGCGCCGCCAGCCGTTCCATCTGCGCTGACCGAATCGGCAGCTAGACGGTCGCCAGCGCCGCCCGCTTCGACTCCACGCCGGCCAGCAGCGCGTCGTAGCTCTTGACGAAGGCGGCGATGCCGTTTTCTTCGAGCTGGTGGGTGACGGCGTCCATGTCGATGCCGGCCGCGGCCAACGCGTCCATGGTGCGGCGCGCCTCGTCGAGATGCTGATCCACCGTGCGCGCCACCACGCCGTGGTCGATGAAGGCGTTGATGGTGGCGTGCGGCATGGTGTTGACGGTGTGCGGGCCGATCAGCTCCTCGACATAGAGCACGTCGCGGTAAGCCGGATTCTTAACCGAGGTGCTGGCCCACAATGGGCGCTGTACGGCGGCTCCGGCCGCAGCCAGCGGGGCGAAACGCTCGCTCTCGAAAATCTCCTGAAACTTGGCGTAGGCCAGCTTGGCGTTGGCAACGGCGGCCTTGCCCTTGAGCGCGGCCAGATTTTGGTCGCCGGTTTCGGTGATTTTCTGATCCAGCAGCTTGTCGACCAGGGTGTCGACCCGGCTGACGAAGAAGCTGGCCACCGAGGCGATGCGATCGATCGGCTGGCCAGCCTGGAGGCGCGCTTCCAGCGCCTCGACATAGGCGAGCGCGACGCGCTCGTAGGAGGCGATGCTGAACAGAAGGGTGATGTTGATATTCAGCCCCTCTTCCAGCATTTCGCGCACCACCGGCGCGCCCTCGGCGGTGCCGGGAATTTTGACCATCACGTTCGGGCGGCCGACCGCCTGCCACAGATGGCGTGTTTCCTGCCGGGTGGTTTCGGTGTCGCGCGCGGCACTTGGCGAGACCTCGATGGAGGCGAAGCCGTCGCCGCCGGCGCTGGCGTCGTAGATGGGGCGGAACAGATCGCAAGCATCGCGGATGTCCTGCACCGAGACCGCCTCGAAGATGGCGGCGGCATCC
>JADLCW010000461.1 GCA_020847015.1 Thermomicrobiales bacterium
CGCGGTCGGGGCCACCTGCGCGTCGATCGGGAAGGTCTTGGCGAACTCGGCGTTGATCTCGGGAATCGACGGGTGGAGACTGAGGATCCAGTCGTAGTAGGTGACGGAGAGCGTGCCCTCGGTGCTGGCCAGCGCGCCGCGGACGGATTCCTGAGCCAGCGCGGCGGCGACCGGCACGCTCAACCCGAGCGCAACGGCGCGGCGCAGCACCGTGCGGCGGTCGGCCCGCCCGGCGAGCGCATCGGCGAAGAGCGAGCGAACCTGCTGTTCCTTGCTCACGAGAACCTCCTCCTGTCGTTGGAGACATGGGCGCGCCCGTGCGCCCACCGCCGGCGCCAAGCCGGCCATCCTGATCTGATGCCCGGCCAACATGGCCGGCAGTGATGCGGCGAGATTGTAGGAATGCTTGGCGACAGTGTCAACGCGATGTGCTGAAGCAGCTTGCCCGGCGCTGATGTCGCCTGGCGCTCAATCATCCGAAATGCCCGAAGATCTCCTGCGGATGATGGACGCGATTGCCGTCGGGTAAGATGATGCGAGCCGGCGTCGAACGAGTCCGAACTGCGAGTCGGAGCGCGGATACGCCCATTCTCAGGGGGACGACTGAGCGATGCCATTACCGTTGGCCGCCATCGCGGCGCTGCTGTTCGGGATTGCGTTGACGCCGTTCGCTCAGACCCCGGCTGTCGGCACGCCGGTCGCCGAACCGGCGATCGCGCCGCTGGTGTGGCGGCTCCAGCGCATCGAGCTGCCCGACGGGGCTTCCCGCGCGCCGAAAGATCCGGCCCACTACACGGTGCAGTTTCTGCCAGACGGCGAGCTCGCCGTGCTGGCCGATTGCAACCGCGGTCGCGGATCGTGGGTTATGGACGGCGCGGTGCTGACGCTCGGCCCCATCGCCACGACACGCATCGCCTGCGGTCCCGATTCACTGGATCAGGAGTTTCTCAGCCGGTTGCAGCGCGCGAACGGGTGGAGCTACCGCGATGACGGCGACCTGATTCTGACTTCATCGGCAGACGCGGCGGTCTTGGTCTTCGCGCCCGAATTGTTGGGCATCGTCTGGTCGTGGCAGCATTTTCTGGGCGGCAACGACGCCACGGTCACTCCGACGGATCCCACACAGTACGAGGTCGTTTTTCGCTCCAAGGGTCGACTCGCCGTTCGTGCCGATTGCGCTCGCGGCAAGGGGTCCTGGCAGATCGACGGCAGCGCGATCGATCTGTCGATCCGCGAGGTTGCGCCGGAAACGTGCGGGAGCGCGTCGCTGCGCGACCGCTTCATCAGCGATCTGAACGAGGCGTCCTCCTTCGTCGTGCGCGACGGCATGCTCCATCTCGCGCTGCCAATGGATGCCGGCATACTCTCGTTCGCCGCTCGCATCGCTCCCGACAACGCCACCCCGACGCCCACGACCGACGCATAGCCAGCCGCCATCCGAATTTCGCGATTGGCGCGAAGCGGCTGAGGCGTCGCCTGGCTCACCATCCATGGCTCGATCTGGTCCGTACAGCCGCCGCGCTGCGGTCCGTTCACGCCCAAATCGCCACCCAGGCTGGTATCGTTGCTGGCCGGCTGTCGACGGCCGCCAATCTGGCGGCGACGCGGCAACGGAAGGGGCGACGATGGACGAGCGGTTTCTCCCGGGCATCGAGCCGCCAGACGACTGGGCCGAGCGGCGCAACGCATGGTTCGTCTTTCGGGACGGCGACCTGCTGGTGGTCGAGTCGGGCGAGCGCATCGCCCTGCCGGATCCGGCGGCGCTGGGCGTGGAACCGGTGCGGCGGCAGTATCTCGGGGCGCTCGGCGGCGTGCTCTGCTGGTCCGCCGAGATCGCCATATCGGCGGTTCCGCCCGATGTCGCCTTTCTGGGGCTGCGGGCGCTGTATGGTCGCCTGACCGACACACTCTTCGCCGTCGCCAATCGCGCCGCCCAGATCGTCGCCTGGGACCGGGATCATCAATTCTGCGGACGCTGCGGCACGCCGACCGAACCCGCGCCGGGCGAGCGGGCGCGGCGTTGCCCGCGCTGCGGGTTGCTCGCCTATCCGCGTCTTTCACCCGCCATCATCGTTCGCATCGAGCGGGAGGGGCGCATCCTGTTGGCGCGGGGTCGCAACTTCGCCCCCGGCCGCTTCGGCGTCATCGCCGGGTTCGTGGAACCGGGTGAATCGCTGGAGGAGGCGGTGCACCGAGAGATCGCCGAGGAAACGGGTCTGACAGTGCGCGACGTGCGCTACTTCGCCAGCCAGCCGTGGCCCTTTCCGCACACGCTGATGGTTGGCTTCACGGCCGACTGGGCAGCCGGCGAAATCGATCTGGACGGCGTCGAACTGGTCGAAGCCGGCTGGTATGGGTTGGATGATCTGCCAACCGTTCCAACGCGCCTCAGCATCGCGCGCCGGCTGATCGACGACTGGGCGGCGCGGCGTGGGGCCACCATCCTTCAGCCGTAGGCGGCGTCATTGGACGACGGTGCGGTCGGTCGGCGGCTCCGGCCGGTCGCGCGTGAATCGCGGCGCGGCGAAGATCGCCGGCGTGCCCAGCGCGATCGCGGCCGGGAACACGACGAACGGACCCCATGGAACTTCGGCGAGCGCGATCGTGGTCAATAGCTGGATCGCCGCCGCGATCCCCCAAATCGCCATCCCCAGCGAAATTGGGCGGAGCCAGTCCCGATCCGGCTTCCCTGAGCGCAACTCGAACGCGAACGCCAATTGCAGCGCGGTCAACAGAAATACGTACAACCCGACGCTGAAGACGCCAAGCGTGCTGAAGAACCCGGAGAGCAACGCCGCGCCCCGTAGCGCCAGCCACGAGCGTGTCGCTACGCCAAGCAGCATCAGAAGCATCGAGACGGCCAACGCGCCCCAGGCGAGCCCCGCCATCGCCTGCCTCCTCCCGCGCTCATTGCTCCGAACCGCGGGATGCAGTTGCATATCCTCGCTCGGATCATACCGGACCGGCGGCCGCCTATCGTCCCCCGCGCCGCGCGGACGTTGGTCCATCGGCCCAGGCGCGGCAGCTGGGTCCCGCTCGGCCGATCGTCAATCAGGAATCACCCGAACCTCGAATTCGGGGCAGGTCATTTCCGGGTCCAGCGGGAAGATCGGGCGACAAATCCGCCGGAAAGGCAAGCGCGGGATGTCGAGGTCGCTCGCGCCCGGAGTCAGCGCCATATAGACGGCCCGCGCGATCTCCCGCAGCTCCGGGAAAAGGTAGCCGAGTTTGACCACCGTCAGATCGAAGTTTGCCGGATCCAGCCCCAGATCCGCGAAGTCGCGGCGGAGGGTGAAGGCCATTCGCCGCGAGGCGATCGCGATCGTCGTTCCGCCCGCCCGCAGCAGTGCGGTGCGCCCGCCGCGCGGCGCATCCGAAGAAACACCCAACACGGTCCCCCGCGCCCGC
>JADLCW010000462.1 GCA_020847015.1 Thermomicrobiales bacterium
ACATCGATCCCCGGCGGCAGCCGCAACCCGATCGAGAGGGTGGCGACATCGTCCAGCCCGTCGCCGTCGGAGCGCATCGCCCGCAGCGTCGGGGTGATCGTTTCGAATGTGCGTTGCGCGCCGGATACCGCGTTGAAGGCGGAAGCGTGGGCAACGACGCCGTTCCAGAAAGCGACCGCTTGCTCGGCGACCGATTCACCTGGACCGGCAAAGTGGCGGGCGGATTGGCGCACCTCGTAGAGCAGCGAGAGCGTGCCTCGGTAGCCAAGGCAGAGCGCATCCCAACCGCTCGGCTCACCGATGATGCAGAAATCCGGCGCTGGCCAGCCGGCGACGTGGGCGGCTCCTGGCGACCCGATCCGCTCCTCGCCGACCGCGCCGACGACCGTCACCCGCGCGCTTAACCGCGGCGCAGCCAACGCGGCGGCCGCGACGAAGGTGCAGAGGGGACCCTTGGCGTCGACCGCACCGCGCCCGTGCAGCACCCCGTCCTCGATGTGAACCGGGATGCGACCCGGCACGGTGTCGATATGACCCAGCAGGACGATATGGCGTTCACCGGAACCGATGTGGCCGACGGCGTTGCCCGCCGCATCGATCTCGGCAGCGAAACCGCGCGCCGCCATCTGGCGAACCAGCTCCGCGACAGCGTCGCTCTCGCCATCCGACAGACTCTCGATCTCCACGAGCCGTCGCAGCAGATCGACCTCGGCGGCGGACGGCGCCAGCGAATGCGTTTCAGGCAGAGAGGACGACGCCATGTCGGGTCTCCTCTCCGAGCCGGATAGTGAACGTGCCGGGATGCGTGAATTCCACCGTCGCGGGCGGCGCCGGGACCAACTCGGGGCTGGGCAGCCGGCGCTGGATCAACTCTGCGATCGCCTCGGCCACAGTTTTCCCACCCAGCGGGGTGGCGTGGCGGAATTCGGGCACGGGTGCGACATCCCAGACGACCGGACCGCCCGCGGTATAGACGATGTCCACACCCAGCATAGCCGCCCCAAGGGCGCGCGCGGTCGATTCGGCGATATGCAGCGCCGCCGGTCGCGCCTCGGCTCCGGGCAGCGTCGCCACCGCTTCGCCGTCCACCACGACGAGCCTGACCCGGGCACTCGTCGGCCAGATGCCGGCTTGCACCAGCGCCAGCGCGGCGCGCCCCGTCCCCAGCACCGAGCGGTGCTCGACCACGGCTTCGGCGGTGTCGGCGTCGAGTAGGGCAACGGCGGCCGAGCCGAAGGGCAGCGGCAGCAACGTCGCCGGGTAGCCGACATCGGCCAGCGCGATCAGCGCCGCCTCTTCGGTGCAGGCCAGGTGCGTGGTCGGGCGCGGCACACCGGCCGTGGCCAGCGTGCTGGCCACGGCCAGTCGGTCGCCACTGGCGGCGATGCCCGCGTCCAGCACGATCGCGCCGCAGACCCGCGCCGCGGCGAGCAGCGCCGTCGCGACCGCCCGATCCTGACCTCGGTCGAGGAGGAGGCCGCCGGCCAGCCCGCCGGCGGCGGCCGGGGCTGGCGGGATCGGCGTGGGCATCGGGGTTGGCGGCAGGGGCAGCCCAGCCGGCGTGACCGGACGCGGCGACACGCCGACTTCGGTCAGCGCCGCCGCAATGAGCTTTTCCTCTACCCGCACGCGCCCGCAGAGCACGCCGACCGTCGCCATTCTCGTCCCGTTCCTTTCATCCCGTCGAGCGCGAACGCCAGCCGGCGCTCGCGCGGCGGTTTATTAGCCCCAGTCTTAGCCTTCTTCCGGCGCCAACCCCAGCGAGATCGGATCCACACTGAGCACTTCCAGTTCGACGCCGCACTCGGGGCAGGTCACGATCTCGCCCTGCTCGACCCCCGAGAGTTCGAACTCCGCCCCGCACTCCGGGCAACCAACATCCATCTGATTCCTCCCCGTTCTTCAGCCAACGCGGCGGATCATCCGCCGACAATCGAATCCATACGCCCGACACCGCATCGTCGCGGCGTCAGCCAAGCGTCAGCAGCAGCACTGCCTTGTGCATGTGCAATCGATGCTCCGCCTGGTCGAAGACGATCGAGCGGGGACCATCGGCCACCTCGGCATCGACTTCTTCGCCACGGTGCATCGGCAGGCAATGCATGAACACCCCATCCGGCGCGGTGAGCGCCATCAGGGCAGATGTGACCCGGAAAGGCGCCAGCGCAGCTCGTTTAGCCGCGTTTTCCGGTTCGCCCATGCTTTCATGGGTGTCGGTGTAGACGGCATCGGCGTCGGTCGTGGCGGCGGCGGGGTCGTTGGTCAGCAGCAGCGAACCGCCGGAGAGCACCGCGCGGCGCTCGGCTTCGGCGACGACGTCGGTCGCTGGTCGGTAGGCTGCCGGCGTGGCTACCGCCACCGCCAGCCCCATTGCCGTCGCCTCCAGCATCAACGAGTGGCAGACGTTGTTGCCGTCGCCGACGTAGGCCAGTTTCAGCCCGCGCAGACCGCCAAATCGCTCGCGCAGCGTCAGCAGATCGCTGAGCGCCTCGATCGGATGGTAGCGCTCGCTGAGCGCGTTGTAGACGGGGATCGATGCGCCGGCGGCAAAGGTCTCCAGATCGGCGTGGCGTGCGAATCGGGCGGCGATGGCGTCGACGTAACGGCTCATGATGGCGGCGGTGTCGGTCAGGGTTTCGCCGCGGGTCAGTTGCGATTCGCTCGCTCCCAAGAAGGTGGCGTGGCCGCCGAGTTGCTCCATCCCGGCTTGAAAGGCGTTGCGGGTGCGCGTGGACGGGTGCTGAAAGATCAGCCCCAGGGTCTTGCTGGCGAGATAGGGGTGCGCGATGTGGCGCGCCCGCAGCGCCTTCAACCATGCGGCGGTTTCCAGCAGATCGGTCACATCGGCCGGGTCGAGATCCAGATCGCTCAACACGCTGCGCCCGCGCAGGCGGCCGGCGGCGACCGCCGGCGGCATCGGTAGGTCCTCCAAGGTAATTGCGGTGATGGCAGCGGTTGTGACGTCGGCCATGAATCTCTAGAACCCTTGCGGCGTGGTGCAGAGGGTCTGCAGCAAAACCGCCTTGTGCGCGTGGAGCCGATTCTCGGCCTGATCGAAAATGATGGATTGCGGGCCATCGGCGACAACTGCCTCGACCTCTTCGTCGCGGTGCATGGGCAGACAGTGCATGAAAACCGCGTCGGGCTTGGCTGCTGACATCACCTTGTAGGTCACTTTGTAGGGCGCCAGCGCCACGGCTCGCGCCGCGCCGTCCTTCTGCCCCATGCTGACGTGGACATCGGTGTAGACGGCGTCGGCGCCCTCGGCGGCGGCGAACGGATCGTCGGTGACGGTGACGGTCGCACCGCTGGCGGCGGCCAGCCATTGCGCCTGGTTGACTACCTCCGGGTCGGGTGCGTGGCCAGTCGGCGTTGCGGCGGCCACATTGATGCCCATGGAGGCGCCAGCCAGCAGCAGTGAGTGGAGCATGTTGTTGCCGTCGCCGAGATAGGCCAGCTTCAGCCCCTGCAAACCGCCGAACCGCTCTTGCAAGGTGAGTAGATCGCACAGCGCCTGCATCGGGTGGCTGCGGTCGGTGAGACCGTTGTAGACAGGCGCCGAAGAAGCCTCGGCCAGTTGTTCGAGATCGCTGTGCGCGGCGACCCGGGCGACGATGGCGTCGACGTAGCGGCTGAGCACCTGAGCGGTGTCGGCGATGGTTTCGCCCCGCTTCATCTGCAAGTCGTCGACGCCCAGGAAGATGGCTTGCCCGCCGAGCTGGGCCATGCCCGCCTCGAAGGAGACCCGAGTGCGCGTGGAAGGGTGCTGGAACAGCATGCCCAGTGTTTTGCCGGCCAGATAGCCGTGCGCTTTGCCGGCCTTTCGCAGCGCCTTCAGACGGGTCGCCGTCTCCAGCACCTCGCCGATCTCGTCCGGCGTCAAGTCGGTGTCGTGAAGAATGCTGCGTCCCTGGAGCCGGGTGGAGATGGTGAAACTGGGCAGCCGCTCGCCAGCGACGCCCCCGAGGGAGAGCACGCGCGGAGCCAGCGCCACGTCGAGCGGATCGCTCGCGGGCTGGACGGTGCTGAGTTCGGGCTGCGACGGCGCGATGTGCGGGACGGACGACGCCTGATGCATGAGATTCCCCCTTCGGTTGCCGATGGCAAGACGCCCGGCGCCGACAGCGATCGTCGCTGTCGGACCGAAGGGACGGGGAGCGTCGGCCCCCGCGGTACCACCCCTCTTGCGCAGACTTCCGAGCCATTCTCGGGTCCGCGCCGCTCTCGGCTGTTGCTGTCGTGGGAGCCGCCCACCCGGACCTACTTGCGCGTGCGCGCTTTCTTCGGCCGGCCGCTCGGAGGCGCGTTCGGGAGCGTTGCGCCAATCCCGGGCTTGCACCATCCCCGGGTCGCTTGAGCGCCTCGCTTCCCTACTTCTCCCCGTCGTCGCGGGTCGGTCGCCGCTGATGACGGCGACAAGGGATTGAATTGTGTGGTCGCAAAGCGCTGACCGGTCCGCGTGGCGGCCGTCAGCGCATCGGTCGGGACCGCCGATGCGCTGACGGCCCCAGCGGAGAGCGGGAAACGCTCCCCCCTGCAATGGCGTTCATCGTGCTGCTCCGGTTTCCTGCTCGTGCAGCCGGCGCGCCCGCTGGGCGGCCACCTGCTGTCCCAATCCGAACAAGCGGATGAATCCTTCGGCATCCGCTTGCCGGTAGACATCGTCCTCGCCGAAGGTGGCCAGCGCCTCGTCGTACAGTCCGTAGGGCGAGCGCCGCCCGACGGCCGTGGCCGACCCTTTGTAGAGCTTGATCCGCACCTCGCCGGTCACGGGCTCCTGCGTCTTGTCGACGAAGGCGTCCAGCGCCTCGCGCAGCGGCGAGAACCACTGGCCGTTGTAGACGAGATCGGCGTAGGCGAGCGCCAGTTGATCCTTCTGGCGCATGGTCATTTTATCAAGCGTGAGGTGTTCGAGTTCGTGATGGGCGGCAACCAGGATCGCGCCGCCGGGCGTTTCGTAGACGCCGCGGCTCTTCATGCCCACCAGCCGGTTTTCCAGCAGATCGATGCGACCCACACCATGGGCGCCACCCAGCTCGTTGAGCGCCGCCACCAACTCGAGCGGCGACAGCGGCTGCCCATCGAGCGTGACCGGTGTGCCACGATCGAATCCGATCGTGACATAGGCCGGCCGATCGGGAGCATCTTCCGGAGCCACCGAGAGGCCATAGGCGTCGGCCGGTGGTTCTGCCCAAGGATCTTCCAAAATGCCGCCCTCGTGAGAGAGGTGCCAGAGGTTGCCGTCCAGACTGTAGATCTTGGCAGCGGTGGCTTGCACCGGCACATTGTGCGCGGCGGCGTACGCGATCGCGTCCTCCCGGGAGCGGATGTCCCATTGCCGCCAGGGGGCGATCACGGCCAGCTGCGGGGCCAGCGTCTGATAGGTCAGCTCGAAGCGAACCTGATCGTTGCCCTTGCCGGTGCAGCCATGCGCGAGGGCGTCACAGCCTTCCAGCAGCGCGACTTCGACCTGATGCTTGGCGATGACCGGCCGCGCCATGGAGGTGCCGAGCAGATACTTGCGCTCGTAGATGGCGCCGGCCCGCAGGGTTGGAAAGACGTAGTCCTGAACGAACTCGTCGCGGGCGTCGATGACGTAGCACTTGGCGGCGCCACTGGCGAGCGCCTTGGCTTCGACCCCGGAGAGGTCGTCGGGCTGACCGACGTTGACGGCGACCGCGATCACCTCGCAGCCGTCGTAGTTCTCTTTCAGCCAGGGAATGATGCAGGAAGTGTCAAGCCCGCCGGAATAGGCGAGACAGACTTTCTGCGGGGCAACGGCGGGGTTGGCGCTCTGCGACACGGAGAACTCCCTCGGAACGACGACGAAAACCGAACCAGCGCGGCCCATGCGAGAGCCACGGCGTCATCTCAGGCCGAACGGGGGGCGCCCGTTCGGCGGGTACGGGTACGGAAGCGTCGCGTCGGGATTGGCGTCATGGTGCCGTCGTTCCCCAGTCTGTCGGGAGCATAAAACGATTGTGACCCTTTTCACGGGGCTGCCGCCAAGGTACGAGCCGGTGGGAGATTTGTCAAGGGTCTGGGGGATCTTGCGGCTCCGGATCGCTCATGGGGGCGGCAATTTCGACCCACGCTCCTCGCGGCTTGCCGGGCGGCGCATGCCGTACAAACCCGGAGGTCGGGGCGCGCCAGGCGCCTCACGAACCGGCGCCCGTCTCGATGGTCATCACCACCAGATCGTGACCCTGGCGGTGGTCCGTGGCGATCGCGCGCCAGCCCAGGCGTTCGTAGAGCGCGCGGGCATGTTCCGTATGAAGATAGAGCCGCCGTGTTCCCATCGCTGCCGCTTCAGCCACTGCGTGACGGGTCAACGCGCTGCCCACGCCTCGCCCGCGCCAAGCGGGAATCACGTAGACGCCGGCCAGCCAGGGCGAGAGATCGTGCCGGCTCGCCAGATCCTCTGCGATCAGGGACGCCGTGCCGACCAGCTCGCCGTCTTCGGTGATGGCGATATAGGTCGCCGGAATCGCCATCCGGTTGGCGCGCTCGCGCAGCCGTGCCGCCCACGCCGTCGCCGGCCCGATGGGATCCTCGTCGCCCCACACTTCCCAATGCCACTGGGCGATCGTGTCGATAGCGTCGAGACGATCGGCGAGACTGGCGATGCGAACGCGGCCCACGGTTTCGATTGCTGGATCGTGCGCCATAGCATCTCCTTACACCCAAAGAGCCGCCCGCGACATCATACGTCCGATGACGCAGGATACCTTCTATCAACGCTGGACGGAAATCTCGAACCAGGTGCGCCACAGGTCGTGGCGCCTGGCCGGCAGCGGCGGTTTCTGCTCGATGATGGCCGTCGAGTCGATGCGAGGAAGCGGATGATTGCGAGGCGTCAACCGCCTATGCGAGCAGCGGTTGCATTCGTGCTGGCGAGCATCGTCTGCTTGCTGCTGGCGCTGCTGCTGTCGCTGGTGGCTCGGGGCGGCAGACCGCTGCCAGGCGATCTCGCCATCGCCGGCTGGCTCCAATCGTGGGGCGGCGCGCCACTGGATGCGCTGGCGGCGGCGCTCTCGGCGTTGGGTCGCACGTTGCCGATGACGCTCATCGCTCTGGCGTGCGCGGCGTGGTTGGCGGGAACTGAACGCCGGGCGGCTGCGGTCGTGGTTGTCGCCGCTGCGACGTTGCGCGCGCTCTCGCTGCCGCTCAAGAGCGCGGTCGCCCGGCCGCGCCCAACACCTGACCTGGTGATGGTGCTGGAACGCGCGAGTGGAGCCGGTTTCCCTAGCGGCCATACCCTCGGGGCGACGCTGCTGTGCGTCGTCCTGGCCGGTGTGCTGCCCCTGTCGGGACGCTTCGGCTGGGCGGCGCGGGCGCTGCTTCTGGCGCTTCCGTGGGTGATGGGTTGGGCGCGCGTTCGCGTGGGGGCGCATTGGCCATCCGATGTGTTGGCTGGGTTGCTGTGGGGCGGCGGCGCGGCGTTAGCGCTGCTGGCCGTGTTGCGGATGGCCGCGCCGGCCGAGTCGACGGCGCTCGACGCCGCGGCTAGCGCGCAATCTGCCGGCGAATCTCCCCAATCTGGATGATGTGCTCCTGTACGTGGCCCGCGTTGCCGCGCACCCACTGTTCGATTCCGTACGCGCGGTCATCGCCGCGGATGCCGGTGCGCGCCCAATCGGCCTCGGCCAGACCTGAAAGCAAGTCGGACGACAGCGCCCTCGCGGCGGCGAACGCCGCAAGCGCCGGGCCGACGGAACGTTCCTGGTAGCGCATCCGGCTGGCGTAGACCGCCTCGTCGTACCCGGTGATGACGGGCGCGTCTTCGGTCAGCAGGCGACGCAGGCGAACGGCGGAGATGAGTTCGCCATCCGCCAGATGGTGGACGATCTCGCGGATGGACCATTCTCCGGGAGCAGGACGAGCGCCGAGATCGGCGTCGGAGAGACCGGCGACCGCCTCGCGCAGCAGGCGCGCTCCATCCCGAAACTGCGCCAGCGCGTCCTCGCGGGAGGGTTTGCTCATGGGGCATCCTCATCGATCGATGCGCGGAATCCGCGCGCAGCATCGCGGTCGGATCGAGCGCGGTCAAGTACTCGATCGCGCATCGGATCGCCGCGCTCGTCCGTGCGCCATGCCTGCGACTGAAAGGCGAGAAACAGCGCGCGCCAGCGACCGGCGGCCGGGTCCTGGAGCAGCAGGCCACCGTCTTGCCAAATGGCGTTGGTCCGAGCGTGCGAGCTGCGGCTACCCTGGTTCAAATGGATGTCGTGGATGCCGTTGCCCGGCTCGAAACCGAAAACCGCGTCCGGGCGATCTGGTTGCGGCCCCCAGCGGTGACCGAAAACATAGAGGCGCAGATCGGGGTCGGCAATGGAGCGGCGCACCCATTCGTCGATGCCATCGTTGAGGTCGTTGGCGGGGCCGGGGCGATGGGTGGGGATGCGCCGCATGTGGCGGTGGTCGAACAAACCATCGCGCAGATAGTCGAGCGCGAGACTGTCCGGCCCGGGCGGCAATCGCGTGAAACCGTCGGCGAGCAGCGGTAGTTCGCGCGTGATGCGATGCTGAAACCGCTCGTCGAGGAAGTAGAGGAGGTTGGCGCGGGCGGGATCGTTGGAGCGGACGCCGATAGCGGCCCGGAACCGAACTTCGGCGCTTTCCAACAGGATTTGATAGTGGGGCGTGTCGTCGCGCCATTCGGGTCGTCGCCCGATCGCCCGTCCCTTTAGCACGCCGTAATGGTTGCCGTTCACCCGCGCCTCGCCCGCCGTCATCGCCTGGTGAGGATCGTACCGCGCAGCGGGTGAGGCGCGGGCGGGTCGGCGCCGGAGCCGGGCAGCTCGGCGCGCTCGGCGGCGACCCCGCGCCAGCATTCGCATCGTCTGGTCGCGTTGATTGCGAAAGAGCTTTGCCCCAATGCCAGCTTGTCTCGAACGGCAAAACGCTTTCAACCATCGCCGTTCGCGCTTGCCCCGCGCGGACGATCCGCTCAATCGGCGGCTCCGGCGATCTCCTCTGGCGTCGTCTCGATCTCGATGCGGGCAGCCGCTGCTCGCGGCACTACGAGCCAAAAATTCCGCAACTCGGTTGTCCATCGTTCGAGCAGCGCGCGGGCGTGCGTGCTGCCGGTCAACTCGACGTGGCGGGCGATGGCGGCGCGCGCCGCCTCGGTCTCCTCGCTGTCCCCCAACGGCTCCAGCAGCACCGATTCATCGTTGATTTGGCTCGGCAACATCCCGTCAGGATCGTGGACGACGGCGCGGCCGTTGGTCATGCCCGCCCCGAAATTACGTCCAGTGCGACCGAGCACCACGACCAGACCGCCGGTCATGTACTCGCAACCATGGTCGCCAACGCCTTCTACGACCGCAGTCGCGCCGCTGTTGCGCACCGCGAATCGCTCACCTGCCTGGCCGGCCAGATAGAGCGCGCCGCCGGTGGCTCCATACAAGATCGTGTTCCCGGCGATGACCTGCGGCGTCGCGAAACTCGCCTGATGCGGCGGTCGAATCGCGATCTCGCCGCCACTCAGCCCCTTGCCCACGTAGTCGTTGGCCTCGCCCTCCAGCAGCAACCGCATGCCGTCCACAAGGAACGCCCCGAAACTCTGACCTGCGCTGCCGACGTACCGAATGGTGACCGCTCCCGGCGAGTGCGCCAACCAGGGGCGAGTGACGATGGTGTGGGCGATCTTCGCGCCCACGGTGCGATCGGCGGTGCGAATCGACGCCGCCAGAGCGACCGGCTGCCGCTGCTCGAGCGCAGCGACGATGGTCGGCAGCAGGGCGTCGTCCAGACTGGGCGGGTCGGCCGGCCGCTCGCGGGTCTTGCGCCGTTCCGCCTCCGGCGCGGGTGGAACGATTAGCGCCGAGGGGTCCAGCAGCGCGGCGCGGCCATCCAGCGGTTTGACCGCAAGGAGATCGCTGCGCCCGACCAGTTCGTTCAGAGACCGCGCGCCGAGCCGGGCCAGCAGCTCGCGCACCGATTCGGCTAGATAGACGAAGTAGTTGATCACCTGCTCGGGCGTGCCGGCGAAGCGGGCGCGCAGATCCTCGCGCTGAGTGGCGATCCCAGTCGGGCAGGTGTTGAGGTGGCACTGGCGCGCCATGTCGCAGCCGATGGCGATCAGCACCGAGGCGCCGAATCCGAATTCTTCCGCGCCCAGCATCGCCGCCGTCGCGATGTCCTCGGCAGTCTTGATTCCCCCGTCGGTGCGCAATCGAACACGAGAGCGCAGGCCATTCATCACCAGCGTCTGCTGCGCCTCGGCCAAACCCAGCTCCCATGGACAGCCAGCATGTTTGATGGACGCCAGCGGCGAAGCTCCGGTGCCGCCGGCATGACCGCTGATCAGCACGTAGTCGGCTTTCGCCTTGGCGACCCCGGCGGCCACCGTGCCGACCCCCGCCTCGGCCACCAGCTTGACGCCAACGCGAGCGCGCGGGTTGATTTGGCGCAGATCGTGGATGAGTTGCGCCAGATCCTCGATCGAATAGATGTCGTGATGGGGCGGCGGCGAGATGAGCGGCAGCCCCGGCACGGCGTGGCGGATGCGGGCGACGAACTCGGTCACCTTGTGACCGGGCAACTGTCCGCCTTCGCCCGGCTTGCTGCCCTGGGCGATTTTGATCTCCAGCTCTTCGGCCATCGCGAGATAGCGGGAGGTGACGCCGAAGCGACCCGACGCCACTTGCTTGATCTTCGAGTGGGCCACATCCGGCCCTGGTTCGTCGTACCAGGTGGGATCCTCGCCACCCTCGCCGGAGTTCGATCGCCCGCCGAGGCGGTTCATGCCGACCGACAGCGTGCGGTGCGCTTCCGGGCTGAGCGCGCCCAGCGACATCGCCGTCACCACGAAGCGGGTCACGATGTCCGCGACCGGCTCCACCTCGTCCAGGGGCACGATCGGGCCGAGCGGGCGAAGGGTCAACAGATCCCGGATCGCGGTTGGTGGATGGTTGGCGACGTGGGCGCGGTACGCTGCATAGAGCGCGCGGTCGCCGGAATTGACCGCAGCTTGCAGCGCCTTGACTGTGGGTGGTTCGTAGGCGTGCGGTTCGCCATCCTTGCGGTAGCGAACGAAGCCGTAATCAGGCAACTTGGACGCGGTTTCGGCAAACCCCTCGGCATGGCGGCGCAGGACATCGGTCGCGATCTCCGCGAATCCGATCCCGCCGAGGCGCGCCGGCGTTCCCCGGAAGGCGCGCTCGATGACATCGGCGGCTACGCCCACGGTCTCGAACGCTTGCGCCCCGCGATAGCCCATCGCCGTGGAGATGCCCATCTTGGAGGCGATCTTGAGAAATCCCTTTTCCATTTGCACGATGTAGTTGGCGCGCAGATCGTCGGCCGAGCGATCCTCGCAGCCGCGGGCGCCGGCGTAGTCGGCGGCCGCGTCCAGCCCGAGCCAGGGACACACCGCTGAGGCCCCGTAGCCAATCAGGCAGGCCAACGCATGCACGTCGCAGACGTCGCCGGTCTCGGCGACGAGATCGGCCAGGCGGCGCTCGCCGGAGCCGATCAGGGCGTGGTGAACGGAGCCGACCGCCAGCAGCATCGGCAGCGGGGCACGCTCGGCGTCGACACCGCGATCGCTCAGGATGATGATGCCGGCGCCGCCACGGATCGCCGTACGCGCGTCCTCGACAACCCGATCCAGCGCGGCCAGCAGCGCCGCGCCAGGATGCTCGGGGTCGACCGTCGCGAGCGAAACCAGCGTCGAAACGCGAACGGCGCGCACCCCGTCACCATCCAGGTTCGCGATGGCTGCCAGACGCGGCTCGTCCACGACGACGCTGGGCAAATGGAGCAGCCTCGCCTGCTCCGGCGATTCCGCCAGCAGATTGCCGCGGCGGCCAAGCAGACTGTCCAACGCCATCACCGAGCGCTCGCGCAGCGAGTCAATGGCCGGGTTGGTGACTTGCGCGAAGCGTTGCCGGAAGTAGGCGTGGAGCGGGCGCGGTTTGTCGGAGAGCACGGCGAGCGGAGCGTCGTCGCCCATCGACCAGATCGGCTCCTTCGCCTCGACGGCCATTGGTTGCACGATCAGCCGGAGATCTTCCGCGCTGTATCCGAAGGCGCGCTGGAGAGCGATTTTGCCCGCGTCGGCGGGTTTTCGGATCGGGCGAGCCGGGGCATCGTCGCGCGCAGGCGCGACCCGGGCCGGCGCCGCCGGAGCTGGCGCCATCGGCGGCAGCTCGACCCGATTGGCGCTGAGCCATTCGGCATACGGGGCGCCAGCCGCCGCCTCGGCTTTCAGCGCGTCGTTGCGCAGCACGAGTCCGCGACGAGTATCGACCAGAATCATCTGACCGGGGCCGAGACGGCCCTTTTCGACGACCGACGCCGGGTCGGCCGGGATCGTGCCCGCCTCGGAGCCGGCAATGAACGCGCCGTCGCCGGTGATTGCGTAGCGCATGGGGCGCAAACCGTTGCGGTCGAGCGCGACCCCGGCCAGCACGCCGTCGCTGAAACCGAGCGCGGCCGGCCCGTCCCACTGCTCGATCAATCCGGCGTGGAAATCGTAGAAGGCGCGCCGAGCCGGGTCCATCGCCGACAACCCCTCCCATGGTTCGGGCACGAGCATCATCAGCGCGTGGGGCAGCGAGCGCCCGCCGTGAACCAGCAACTCCACCACGTTGTCGAAACTGAGCGAGTCGCTGCCGGCCCAGGAAACAACCGGGCGCAGCGCGTCGGCATCGATGCCGGGCATGGCGAGTTGAGGCGCGCGGGCTTCCATCCAGCGCCGGTTGCCGCCGATGGTGTTGATCTCTCCGTTGTGAGCGATGGTGCGGAACGGTTGCGCCATTGCCCAGGTGGGCAGGGTGTTGGTGGAGTAGCGCTGGTGGAATAGCGCGATGGCGCTAGCGAAATTCTCGTCGCACAGGTCGACGTAGAATGCCGGTAGATCCTCCGGCAGACAAAATCCCTTGTAGACGATGGTGCGCGCCGAGCAGGAGACGACGAAAGCGTCGGATTCGGAGAAGCCCGCGCCTTGCCATGCTCGCTCGGCGGCGCGGCGCGCCAGAAAAAGCCCCCGCTCGAACCCCAGTTCGTCGAGTTCCGCCGGCCGAACGATCGTCGCCTGCACGATATCGGGTAGCGTCCGGAGGGCTGCTGGCCCCAATACTGTGGGATCGGTCGGCACGTTGCGCCAGCCGAGCACGGGAAGCCCCGCATGCGCAAACGCTGCCAGCAGTAGTGCGCGGGCGGTCGTGTTCGCCTCCGGCTCTGGCGGCAGGAAGAGCATCGCCACAGCCAGATCGCCGGATGCGATGCTTGGGACGCCGAGACGCGCGAGATCGGGCTGGAACAGCTTGAAAGGCAATTGGGTCAGCAGACCCGTGCCGTCTCCGGTGCGCGCGTCGGCTCCGACGCCGCCGCGGTGGGTCAGGTTGACCGCTCCAGCCAGCGCCTGCGTCACGATGGCGCGCGAGGGGCGACCGGCGATGTCCGCCACCAGCCCGACGCCGCAGGCGTCGTGTTCGTAGGCGGGGTCGTACAAGGGGGCGAGTGCGGCGCGACCATCGGCAGTCATCAGTCTCTCCAGTCTAAATTGGGCGAATCGCCTGACGATAGGGAGTGGGAGCGACGAGCCATCACAGGATCCGCCGAGTGACCGCATGGGCAGGCGGTGTAGAGCGGCGCCCGCAACGAATCGAAGAGACCTGAAAAGACGGTGGAATAGCGCGGCAGCGCGCCACAAGAGATTGACGCACAGCGGCGTGCGTACGGAGTCTAGGGAAAAATGGGATTGCAGCGAACGTTGCGAAAGCACCGATTGCCGGATTAATCTCTAGGCTCTTGATACAAGGTACGAAAACAAGATCAACATATCAGAACTGGAGTCGATCGACCGGATTACCGCGAGCGCTCCATGCCAATGCGATCGGGGCGATGCTGCACAACGCAACTTCCGCGTGTACAAGCGAAATTCATTAGGCTTGTGATACCTCTGCGCCGCACGCAGCCGAAGCAGCGGAACTCTCTGGCGCGATGCCTCCGCGTGTACATCTTGCCGGCT
>JADLCW010000463.1 GCA_020847015.1 Thermomicrobiales bacterium
CCCGCGATCCGCGAGAGGCTGGAGCCGCCAGCGCTGGAGCCGCCAGTGCTGGAGCCGCCAGCGCATGAGCGCGAGCCAGATCGTGCAGACGAGCCTGGTGATGAGCCGGATGTCGAGGCAGAGCCGGCGGCGCGGCTTCTGGATGACCATCCCGAGATCAGGTCGCAATGGGAAGAGTATCTTCTGGTTTCATGGCTGCCTTGGGCAGAGCGGGATAGAACGATCCGGACTCTCGAAAAGATCTATGCCGATTTGTTCTCGATCTACCAGCAGCTGCGGCAATCCGGCGAATCGTATGAAATTGTCCTCGCCGTCGGGTTGCTGAACTGGAAAACACCGCGGGCGCAGACGGTCAAGCGGCATATTGTCACGGTGCAGGCCAGTATGGCGTTCGACTCGATAAGTGGAGCCATAGCGATTGGCCCAGCGGAAGACGGCGCCCAACTGGCCCTGGAACAGGACATGATCGAGGCCCAAGAGCGGCCCGATCCATCAGAGCAGCAGACAGTCGAAAAATTGCGGTCTGAACTTGAGGATGATGTCTGGCAAAGCGACCGGCTTGAAGCATTGTTCAGCGCCTGGGTCCATGCCGTGTCGCCCAGGGGGCGCTACGAGCCGGCTCTCGCCCCGGCCCACGCTGCCACGACCGATCCGGTAATCCGCCTGGCGCCAGCGCTCATTCTGCGGCGGAGAACGGAGCGCAGCCTGATCCGGATGTTCCAGGAGATCATCGACCATCTTGATGCGGACTCGGACATACCGGTCGGCGTCCGTCGACTGGTGAGTGTCGTCGACGACACGGCGGCAGAACTGCCCGAGCGCCCGGATCGGCGGCAGAGTGACGATCGGGTTGAAGATATCTACTTCCCCCTGCCCGCCAACGACGAACAACTGGAGATCGTCCGTCGCTTGAATCAGCGGCAAGGCGTGCTCGTGCAAGGGCCGCCCGGCACCGGCAAATCCCACACGATCGCGAACCTGGTATGCCATCTGTTGGCCACCGGTCAGCGAGTGCTCGTGACCAGTCATACGCCGCGCGCCCTCCGTGTCCTCAAGGACAAGATCCCGGCTGAGGTCTCGGCGCTCTGCGTCAGTCTGCTGGGCAACGATCGGGGCGCGCTCAAGAGTCTGGAGGATTCGGTCCTCGGGATTACGGATCGTTACAATGCGTGGGACCGGACCGAGAACGCGCGCGAGATCGCCGCGCTTACCGAGCAACTGGACGCTGCCCGGCGAGCAGAAACCGTGGCGCTCCGTGAATTGCAGCTGATTCGCGAAGTCGAAACCGTCACGCGTACAGCGCCATTCGGCGACTACGTGGGAGCGCCGTCCCAGATCGCCGAACGACTGGCCGCCGAGGAACCGCGGTACCGGTGGATCGCCGGACAGCCCGTCGGAAACCAGTCTCCTCCGTTGTCCAATGCCGAGGCGCTGGACCTCCTCCGCTTGCTGCGGATGTTGTCGCCCGCGCGCCGCGCGGCAACGCGGCAAGCGACCGTCGCATCCGCGTCCTTGATCCCGCCCCAGGAGTTCGCGCAATTCGCGCAGCAGGAAGCAACAGCCCTCGCCCATGCCGCGTCGCATCGGGAGCATCGGGATCATCCCGCCTTTGCCGGTCTTCTGGACGTGCCGACTGAGCGGCGGGATCGCTTGCGGACATCTCTGGAACGACTCCGCGCGGACACGATCGCGCTTGCGCAACACCCCCAGACCTGGGCCGGGCAAGCCGCGACGGCGGTCGTGTCGGGTCAGGATAATGTTTGGCGCCATCTCCAGAACACGACGACAGAGCACCTGGGCGCGATCGACCGCAGTGGGTGGGGTGCGACGGATCGGCGAGTCGCCGGACTCACGGGGCGCGATCGCGGCGCAGTCCGGGCAGACGCGGCCGGACTGCTCGGGCATCTGGAATCTGGAAAAGGACTCGGATTCGGACCGGTTCGTCCCGCGCCGGTCAAACGAGCGTGGTATTTGCGGACCGACGTGCGTGTGGATGGCCGGCCGTGCGACGATATCGCCGCCCTCCGTGCTTTGATCTCCTGGCTCGACGTTGAGAACCGCCTGGAGGCGTTGCAACGCCTCTGGGACTCCATCGCTGACGCGCCGCAGGCTTCGTTCACCATCCAGATCGCGTTCTATCAGGACATGGCGGCGATCCTGAATCAGGTGCTAATGCTCGGCCAACGCGCAGTCGAACTACGCTCCCTCCTTGAGACATGGCCCGGCGTCCCGGCTCCGGCCTGGCATGATCCGGCGAGCGTCGAAGCCTTCCTGAAGGCAGTTGACGCAGCGACGGCCGAGGCTGCCCTCAGGGATGCTTGTCTGCCGCTGGATGCTCTGGCTTCCAACCTGCGCGCGGCGTGCGAGCGCGCTGACGCCCACGCGTCCACAGGCCTCCTGCTCGCGGCCACGGAATCCCGCGATGCCGACGACTATGCGACGGCCTACCAGGCGCTCGTGCACGTCGAGGAAGATCGCACGAACTCGGTTGCCTGCGATGCGCTCGGCGAGCGCCTGCGTGTCGCGAACCAGACGCTCGCCGATGCGCTCAGCGCATCGGCGGCGGCGGAGACATGGGACGAACGCCTGCGGAATTTCGAAGCCGCCTGGAACTGGGCGCGCGCCGACCAATGGTCGCAGGATCTCCAGGATCCATCGGCGTTCACCCGCCGGTCGGCTGAATTGCAGGATCATCGCGAGCATATTCTGGCCACGATGCGGAAACTCGCGGCGGTCAAGGCGTGGGACTACTGCTTCGATCGACTCACCGAGCCAGAGCGTCAACACCTCATGGCGTGGATGAAGGCCATGCAGCGCGTCGGGAAGGGGACGGGCAAGTACGCCGGGCGCCATCGGAATGCGGCGCGCGAACACATGGACGGCTGTCGCTCGGCCATCCCAGCCTGGATCATGCCCATCTATCGCGCGGCGGAGACGATCCGGCCGGGCGCGGATGCGTTCGATGTGGTGATCGTGGACGAAGCGAGCCAGTCCGGCCCGGAGGCGCTCTTTCTTCAATTCATCGGGAAGAAGATCGTCGTCGTCGGGGACGATAAGCAAATCAGTCCCGAATTTGTCGGTCTCTCACGGGAAGACGTAGACGCGCTGCGTGCGCAACACATCGCCGATCTGCCGCACCAGGACGCTCTGGGCGTCGACAACAGCTTCTTCGATCAGGCGGACATCCGCTATGGTGGCCGCATTCGGCTACGCGAGCATTTCCGTTGCATGCCGGAGATCATCCAGTTTTCGAACAACCTCGCCTACAGCGCCGAACCGCTGATTCCGCTTCGCCAGTATGGCGCCGATCGCCTGGAACCCGTCCTCGTCAGACACGTGCCGGACGGGTACCGCAAGGGTGCCCAAAACAATGTTGTCAACCCGCCCGAAGCCGCGGCGATCGTGGCGCAGATCGCCGCCTGCTGCGCCGATCCGGCGTATGACGGAAAGACCATGGGCGTGATCAGTTTGCAAGGCTCGACGCAAGCGAGTTCGATCGAGAAACTGCTGCTCAAGGAGATTGGCCCGGAAGAATATCAGCGGCGCTCCTTCGTTTGCGGCGACGCCTATGATTTTCAGGGTGATGAGCGTGACATAATCTTCCTCAGTCTGGTCGCGGCGCGCTCTGGCGGATATCGCATCGGTCCGCTGACGAGCGCCCGGGATGCGCGGCGATTCAACGTCGCCGCGAGCCGGGCGAGAGACCAGATGTGGTTGTTTCACACGGCCGCCCTGGATGAACTCAACCCCTCCTGCCTCCGCCACCAACTCGTGTCGTATTGCCAGAACCCGAGAGTCGAACCGACGACGTTCGATGGCGTCGTTCCCAACGATGAGGAGTTGGTTCCGCCCTTCGATAGTCTGTTCGAGCAGCGGGTGTTCCGGCGGATTCAGGCGCGTGGCTACCGCGTTGTCCCTCAATACGAAGTCGCGGGCTACCGGATCGACCTGGTCGTGGAAGGCCTGCGGGGAAGACTGGCCGTCGAGTGCGATGGCGAACGCTGGCATGGACCGGATCGGTACGAGGCCGACATGGCGCGTCAACGCCAACTCGAGCGGTGCGGTTGGCAATTCTGGCGGGTGCGCGGCGGCGAGTTTTTCCGAGATCCCGATGACGCCTTGAGCGATCTGTGGAGCACGCTCGGGGAGCTCGAGATTTACCCCTCCGCCGAGATTGCCGCGAACGGGAAGGGCGCCGGGCACGGTGACGCGGAATCATTGCCGCGCAACCTGGAACCGGTCGCACGCGCTGATTCAGACCATGCTCTGATCTTCGACGTGGCCGCGAGTTCCGGAGACGCTC
>JADLCW010000464.1 GCA_020847015.1 Thermomicrobiales bacterium
ACGCCGCCAGCGCGGCACTGGACGCCGAGAACGCGGCACGCGAGGCGGCGCAGCGGTTCGACAGCGGCCTGGAAGCGGCCGGCATGGGCCGCCGCGTGGGGGTGGGCGACACCGAGGACGCGGTGCTGGCGAGCCAGCGCGAGGGCACCCGGCCACCCGGCTACCGCTCGGGCGAGATCCCGACGACCAGGGACGACACGCCGCGTACGCCGGGTCTGAACAGCGCGGTGCCGTTCGACCCGGCGAGTGCCGCCGTGGGTGCGGGGGCCGGGCTGGATGAGGACGGCGAGATGGACCCCTGGCGCACGGGCGCCGGCATGCTGTTCGCGGGCGTGGCAGGCAAGAAGCTCAAGGCCGCAGAACTCGCGATTCCCCCGAAGCGCCTCAAGGAATTGACCAGTGAGCAGGTGGCGTCCCACGCGGCCAACAGCGGCTCAACGTTCAACCCGCGTCTCGGCAACCTTGCCGGGAAGCCCCTCTACTCTGTTGCGCTGTATCCAGAGCGTGGCCTTGTTCTCGATGCCGCTCCGACGCCGGAGATACTGGAAAAGTTTATCAAGGCGAACAGGGTGCTGCTGGCCGATGAACGCCTGAGCGTGGGGACGTGGCACAACGCGGCAGACGGCAAGCATTACCTCGACATCGTTGCAACGCTGCCAGATCGCGCGCTTGCGGAGCGTCTTGGCCGATCATACAACCAGATCGCTATCTACGGTCTTGAATCGTTCGAGGAAGTCGGCACGGGCGGGACCGGGACCGTTCCGCGTCGCATGCCCCCGATTGACCAGCGCCTCCCGCTTGCTGGGGATGCCAGCGCGGAGGCCAGGGGCGAATTGGCGGCGCAGGCTGAGCGCATCGGAGCCGGAGAACGCCCAGACTGGTGGCAGCGCGAGTTTGGCGCCGATCCGAATCGCATGGCGCAGGCCAACAAACTCGAAGCCGGTCTTGAGCGCGCGATGGACGAGTCTGCCGCCAAGAACGGCGGTCTGGCAGACCTATCGTCGGAGGAGTTGAAGCAGTTCGCGACGCCGACGACGAAGTTCCCAACCGACGTGATCCCGAACCCGACGCCGCTTTCGCATCTGCGGGAGATTGTCGATTTCGCCCTAGGTCGCGGATACGGAAACTGGTACCGCGAGTTCTCGGACGATCTTACGGCGACGGTCGGGAAGAAACGGGCCTGGGAAGCTCATTCGCTGTTCATCTCATTCTCCGCTGTGCTCGATCCCGAAACGGCGAAGAAGTTCACGCTGGCAACGATGCTGGCGGCAGACCAGCACAACGCATTCCAAGGCATGGATGCGGGTCAGATCGCGAAGATCGTGATCGACAAGTACAAGGAAGTGGTGCAGACCGATAAGGGTCTGTACTACATGCCGGTCCACTTCTCGAACGTGGCGTCCATCTACGGGACGGGGGAGCGGGCAATCGGCGCCCCCAAGCTTTCAAACTTCTGGAACGACTTTTTCAACGGGCGGCTCCCTTGGCAATCGGACGCGCATCCGACCAACGACGTGCATATGCAGCGTCTTGAGGGATACCGCGCGTGGGGAGAAGAGGGCGGCAAGCTCGGCAACGACGAGAACACCTATCGTTACGGCTCAGCAGTCACGCGCCGCATCGCTTCTGAACTTGGCGTCCCGCCCGAAGACGCCCAGGCCGCCGGTTGGGTCGTTCAGCAGATGTCGTCGCTCCCGACGAACGTGAATGCGTTCGCGAAGGCGCGGCGCATCAACCTTGCCGATCCAGAGAAGGCAGAGATTTGGAAGGCCGCCGAGGAACCGTGGAAAGCGTTGGCGAAGGGTGTACGCGACGGGACCATCGGACCTCTTGATGCGATGCGCGAACTGCAGCGCATCGGTGCTTTTGATCTGCACAATCCTGGTTCGCTCAAGGCTATCAACGACGAGCCGTCCATCCAGAAGTTGACGGCGGCCTTCCAGCAAGGCGGGTTCGCTAACAAGCCGATGCCGGGCGCGCGCCCCCGTGGCGAAGGACAAACACCGGCACCAGGGTTGCGCGGGGCGATGTCTTACACGCCCGTAAGCGACCGACCGTGGATGTCCGCCGATATTCGCGCGCGTGCGGAGAACCCGCTGAATCAGCGGATGCTTGAGCAGGCGCCGTCTGTTGCCGTCGAGGGTGCGTCCCCGCCAGCCGGCCTATTCGTGCGGGAACTCGGTGTGCCGAACCGCGTTGTGGACATGGGGAGCGACGCGCGGGCCATTGCGCTGCCGACATCCAACCCTGAGCGGGCTGCGTCGGTCGCGCGCGCATTGGCAGAACGAACGAGCCAAACGGTGACCGTTCGTCGCGCGGCACAGCCGGGCGAGGCGCCGACGCACATACAGGTCACCATCGACGCGGCGAACACAAGCGGCCTCCCCAAGGTGGTCGAACAGATCAGAGACGAGGCGAGGGCGCTCGGTCTGGACGTGCATTGGAACGGCCAGCAGGCACACTTCTACCTCGACGCATCGGATATGTCCGTCGCAAAGGCGCGAGTCTCAGACATCTACGATATGGTACAATCCAAGGGGATAAACGGGAGGGCGTTGCGTCTTGGAGGAAGCCGTGTCGAGCAATTCGGACCCGGTGGAGCGGCTGCGCCAGGAGTTGTTCCGAGAGGGGAAGCCGCTGCGACCGCTACGTCGTGGCGATCAGCAGCCGACGATCAACTTGCAGAGCGGATCGCCCGCGTCATCGGCGGCGATGGGTCCGCTCGCGGACGAGGCGGATCCGGAGCGGTACCCGACGGACGACCCGACGGTGGTGTACGGGCCGGGGGTTCGCCGCAGGGCGTACCAGGACTAAACTCGGCCCTCCCCTTCGACCCAACCAGCGCGGCGATGGGCGGCTACGCGGGCAGCCAGGTTGAGGGCGAGGATGGCGAGGCGGGCGACCCGCTCAGGACGCTTGCAGGGATGGGTGTTGCGGGTATCATGGGGCGCAAGTTCCCAGGCATGCAGCGGGCGCTCGACGCCTCGCAGCGCCGTGCTGCGGCGCTGGCTGCGCGCGGCGTCAAGCCGCTGAACCCGCTCCAGTGGGCCGGAGAGGCCGTCAAGACGGCCGGCTACAGCTCGATGATCGGCATTCGCACGGCGACCGTCAACATGGCCGGCAACCTGTTCGAGCCGATCTGGGGCGCCCCGAAGGAGGTCGCGCGCGCAGGAGCGCGTGCCGTCGAGCGCAAGAACCTGGCGGCACTGCGCGAACCTGGGGAGATGTTCTACGGCGCACTCAGCGGCCTCGCGGAGAGCGGCGGGGAGATGCTCCAGGCGCTGATGGCGAGGGGGCGGTACGCGAGTAACCCGGACCAGCCACGCCTCTCGGAGCGGACCATCAACCCTGTCGGGCATGCCGTCGCCAGCGGCCTGGAGTTCGGCGGGCGCGTATTCAGCGGCCTGCCCGACGCCTTTTTCGGGACCATCGCGCGGCGGGCCGGCGAGCGCCGAACTGCCGCGCAGATCGCGACCGATGCCGGGTTGAAGGGCGACGCCTGGAAGGCCCGCGTGGCCGAGATCCTCGCTGACCGCGATGAGATCGACGCCTACATGCGCGCCCGCGCGTCGCTCGCTGGGCAGACATCGTCCAACGCCCTGATGCCCGGACAGCCGCCCGCGATGCTCGACCCTGACCGCATGGCCGCCGTCGAGAAGATGGTCAAGGACGGCGCCGCCCATGCCGACGACATGACCTATCGCAACAAGCTCGGGACGTGGGGCGAGGGCTTCAAGAAGTTCGCGACCTTCGGGAACACGCCTGTCATCGGCACGCTCTCGGCCCCGTTTGTGACGACCCCCTGGAATGCCCGTACCCGCATGCTGGAGAAGACGCCAATTGGCTTCGGCATGAACGTGTACAACCGCCCTGGAACCGCCCGCACGCGCTTCGACAAGTGGTACGACGCGGCGGTCGGCACGCCGCTCCTGATCGGCCTCGCGATGGGGCCGGCGGCGGCCGGCAGGGTCACCGGCAGCGGCCCGTCCGACCCGAACGAGCGCAAGACGATGGAGGAGAACGGCTGGAAGCCGTACTCGACCCTCGTCCCAGCCGCAGACGGCAACGAGTACTACGTGCCGAACCGGAACATCGGCAACTGGGGGCTGGCGCTCAACGTGATCGGAGAGATCCACGACGAGATGGCGTACCGCAAGCCCGGCCAGACCCCGCGCGATCAGGTCGAGTCGGTGGCCCGAAGGATCGGGCGCATCATGCAGGACGACGTGTACGCCGGCGGCCTCGTAGATTTGGTCGGGTTGCTGACCGAGCCGGACCAGACGGGCATGGGCTGGGTCGCCCAGCAGGCTGCCCGATTGACGCCGTACGCGGCGTCGGCCCGCGACATCAGCACCGCGATGGACCCGAACGAGCGCGAGCGGCCCGAGCAGGGCGACACCTGGGCGGGGATGGGCACCGAGCTGCTCCAGCGGTGGCAGCAGGCGACCGGCCAGCGTGGCGGGCTGGACCCGAAGACGGACGCGAAGGGCGAGCCGATGCCGAACGAGCAGGCCGGCTGGCGCGCGTTCGCGCCGAGGGCGACGCAGGCGAAGAACGACCCGATCATCAAGGAGATTCTCGCCAACGACGCGCAGCTCGGGAAGACGCGCGAGGCGTTCACGGTCACGGCGACGGGATCGGACGCACCCGATGGCGGCATCGGCACGGGCAAGGTCAAGCTCACGCGCATGGAGCAGGCCCGCTGGAAGCGCCACCGCTGGGAGTACATCCAGAACGTCTACGCCGAACTGATGGCCGACCAGGAGTTCCAGCGCGCCCCCGAGAGCATCAAGCAGAAGGTCTGGCGCGGGCAGATGGCTTCGGCCGGCAAGTACGCGGACGGCATGATCAAGGAGGATTGGGGCGACGCCGAGTATGAGCGCCGGGTCAACGAAGCGTTCGGGAATCTGCGGGAGCGGGCGTCCTAATGCCGCGCAATGGAACGCCCCGCGCAGTAGGCCAGCACGACGAACGGCGCTGCCAGCAGCGCCTCGCTGCCCTTGAACAGGGCCGCGAGCAGCGCGAGCGCCGCGCCGAGGGCGAGGTAGGCCGTGTCGTAGCGCGTCCAGCGGGGCTGCATGGCGCCATCGTAGCACGCGGAGTCAAGCGATGAACCCGAACGACATCCCCCGCTGGCTGGACGAGCACGGCGGCGCCGCCGGCCCGCCAGAGACGGACGCCAACGGCGTGACCACGCACCGGGCGCGCGACGGCTCGTACGTGACCGTGTTCAACGGACAGGTGCGGATGATCGGCAGCCGGCCGACTGACAGCAGCGACACCACGCCCTCGGCTCCGCCGGCGGCAGGGAGGGGGAGCGGACCGATGAACCAGGCCGAACTCGACGCCTATATCGCGGCCCAGGCGCCCGGCGGCGACGTGAACAACTGGGAGTTCAACCGGGGCACCAAGACGAAGGAGATCCAGAGCGCGGCGGGCACGCGGACCGTCCAGGTGCCGTTCGTCCAGTGGATCGACCGCAAGACCGGCCGCACCCTGGAATACGAGGTGCAGCCCGGCGGCGGTTCGTACACCGAGGTGTTCAACGGCGTGAAGCCGGAGAACAAGAAGGACATGCAGAACACGCCCGGCGCGGCCAGGGAAGGCGACGTGCGCGGCGTGGCGAAGGACCAGAAGAAGCGCGAGCGGTTCGTCAACGGGCAGTGGGTGGTTGAGGATAACCCGCTCTACGAGCCGCCGGTGTCGGAGACGCGGCCCCAGACCGTCGCGACCAACACCAGCGAGCCGTACATCGTCACGCGGCAGCCCGACGGCACGCTGAAGTCGGAGCCGAACCCGAACTACAAGGGGCCGGAGCCGAAGCCCGGCACCATCCTGACCATCAAGGGCCAGGACGGCAAGACCTACCTCGTGCCGGTCGATGCGCAGGGCAACCCCGGCCGGGCCCGCGACAGCGGCGTGCCCGGCGACGCCCCGACCGAGCCGGGGCCGAGGCTCCCGCAGATCATCCTCGGGAACAGCCAGGAGGCCCTGCGGACGTACCACGAGCAGCTTTCCGCCGGCGTGGCCGCCGGGCGCTGGTCGCAGGCGTGGGCGAACGAACGGTGGGCCGAGGCGCACCAGGTGGCGCAGATCGCCGTGCAGGAGGCCGCCACCTGGCAGCGGAACGAGGAGTCGTCGCGGAACGCCGAGTTCAACATCGCCCAGTCGCGGCAGTCCTCGATGAACACGGCGACCAGCAACGCGCTGACGTTCGTGAACAGCATCAACGGCTACCTGCCGGCCGGGTCGAACCTCGGCGGGCAGGCGTTCGCGGCGCTGCTCGGGCTGAACATGCTGCAGTCGCAGATGAGCGGCATGAACAAGATCGACCCGCGCCGTCAGCCGCCGCAGTTGACGCCGGCCGAAATCTCGAACCCGGCCGCGTTGCAGGCCCGCCGCGA